>JAYVRH010000360.1:0-21618 GCA_043776495.1 Cyclobacteriaceae bacterium | reverse complement strand
ATTTCATCCGTGAGATGTATGGCCAGGTTCCAGGCGGAATGTTTGGTGGAGATGAAAATTGCAGGAAGGGCTACAATGACCCACGCCAGGCGATCGAAACTTGTGGCATCGTGGAGCAAATGCTAAGCGATGAAATCATGATGCGCATCAGCGGTGATACTTTCTGGGCAGAAAACTGTGAGGATGTTGCGTTCAATACCTTTCCTGCTTCGTTTATGCCGGACCAGCGGTCGCTTCGTTACCTGACTGCACCCAACATGGTGACGAGTGACAGTAAGAATCACAACCCGGGTATTGATAATCCTGGTCCTTATTTGATGATGAATCCTTTTAGCAGCAGGTGTTGCCAACACAATCATACCATGGGGTGGGTTTACTATGCTGAGAATTTATGGATGGCCACACCCGACAATGGAATGGCCGCCATCTTTTATTCTGAGAGCGAGGTAACTGCAAAAGTTGCTGATGGTACAGAGGTCACGATCTTGCAGCAGACACACTATCCGTTTGAAGAAGTGGTGAGAATGAAGTTGGTGATGGCAAAGCCTGTTGAATTTCCTTTGTATTTCAGGATACCTGCCTGGTGCGACAATCCCTTGATCAAGATCAACGAAATGGCCGTTCACGTTACAGCTTCCGCTGGCAGCTATATAAAGGTTTTGAATGTTTGGAAGGATGGTGATCGCATCTCCCTTGAATTCCCAATGAAATTGAAAATGAAAACTTGGGAGAAAAATAAAAATAGTGTCAGTATTAGCTATGGGCCGCTTACGTACTCATTGAAGATTGACGAGAATTACATCCGCTTCGACACCAAGGCAACTGCACAGTACGATTCAAAATGGCAAGAGAATGCAGATCCTTCAAAATGGCCATCGTTTGAAATACAGCCTGCCAGTGCATGGAACTATGGCTTAGTCAGTTCATTTACTGAAACCGGGAAGAATTTTGACGTAATCAGAAAACCCTGGCCAAAGGATAATTACCCGTTTACTGTTTCTTCCGTACCTATTCAATTGAAAACCAAGGGAAGGAAAATTCCTGGTTGGACCATTGATCAATATGGACTGTGTGCAGAACTGCCTCAAGGTCCAGTCTCATCAAATGAGCCAACGGAGGATATTGTATTGATCCCAATGGGGGCTGCCCGACTTAGGATTTCCGCATTTCCACTGATTAAGTAATCGCTATTTTTTTTCTTCCAATAGTTTATCGGCGTAGTCACGCAGGAAAGGGAGAGAAAAACTGGGCCAAGGCTCTATAAAGTTTAGGTAAGTTTGTTAAGACTGCAATGGCTCCCAATCAATCAATAACCTAGACCCATGGTAATCACGGTCGATATACCTTTCGATGAATTTTCCTCCTACCTGCGTGGTTCAGCGTTGGCACCACCGACAATCCGCGAATCATTTCACTCTGATTCATCTAACTATTTTACGGAAAGGGGTACTGATCTAAAGAATCATATAGGTGTTAAAGAATGGGGTGCTTTGCAATTACCCAATGGAGCTATGGCTATCGATGCAATTGATCGCTCCATCGCCGAAATATTATTGAAGTATGACAGGATTCTTTCCCTTGGTGGGGATCATTCGATTACCTATCCTGTAGTCAAGGCATTTGCCAACAAATATAAAAACTTGACTATCCTGCATCTTGACGCACATCCTGATCTTTATGATCAGTTTGAGGGAAACAAGTTTTCTCATGCCTGTCCGTTTGCAAGAATAATGGAAGGAGGATATGCAAAGCGGTTGGTGCAGGTGGGGATCAGAACAATGAATGAGCATCAACGAGAACAGGCCAAACGGTTTGGTGTAGAAGTGATTGAGATGAAGGACTGGAATGCTCAACATCGTTTTGAATTTGATGGACCCGTTTATATTTCACTTGACATGGATGCTATTGACCCGGCATTTGCTCCGGGTGTTTCACATCATGAGCCGGGCGGATTTTCTACCCGGGAGATATTATCTATTTTGCAAAATATCAATGCCAATGTGGTCGGCGCTGACCTGGTTGAATTCAACCCCACCAGAGACACATCGGGAATCACAGCCATGCTCGCAGCTAAATTGTATAAGGAGTTGCTGGATCTTTTACTAAAGTCTGATAGGGCTGCTTTAAAATGAAACTAAATCTATTTCTTTTTCTCCCGGCACTCTTCATCTCCCTCGGAGCCTTTGGACAAGCACAAAAGTATGATCTCATTTTACGCGGAGGAACAATTTATGATGGATCGGGTGGTTCACCATTTCTTGCCGATGTAGCGTTTAAGGCCGATACCATTGTTGCAATCGGAGACCTTTCATCCTCCGTGGGTAAAGTGGAAATGAATGTGGATGGGATGGCTGTTGCACCCGGATTCATCAACATGCTCAGTTGGGCCGATGGCACTTTACTAAAAGACGGTCGCGGTGTAAGTGACATTAAACAAGGAGTTACCCTTGAAGTATTTGGAGAAGGGTTGAGCCCCGGTCCACGAAAAAGAAAAGCAGGTAGCACGCTATGGAGAACGCTCGGTGGCTATTTCGATCATCTTCAGAAGATAGGAGTAAGTCCGAATTTTGCATCTTTTGTGGGGGCCACCACCATTCGTGAATATGTAATCGGACAGCAAAATCGAAAACCGACAGATGCGGAAATGTCGCTGATGAAAGACCTTGTGAAGCAATCCATGATCGAAGGGGCGATGGGGGTTGGGTCTTCATTGATTTATGCACCTGCCACTTTTGCCAGCACAGAAGAACTCATAGAACTCTGTAAAGTAGCGGCAGCCTATGGAGGTATGTATGTCACCCACATGAGAAGTGAAAGTGATAAGATACTGGAGGCGTTGAACGAGACTTTTAGAATATCAAGAGAAGCAAACCTTCCTGCAGAAATCTATCATTTGAAAATCAATCAACAGCGCAATTGGAATAAGATTGACACCGTCCTTTTCAAAATCGACAGTGCTCGAAAAGCAGGTCTTAAGATTTCGGCGAACATGTATCCCTACCCGGCGAGCGCGACGGGATTGAAAGAGCGTATCCCTATTTGGGCACAGGAGGGAGGAACCCAGCAGCTTCTTGCGCGAATCAGGAACCCGCAAACAAGGAAGAAAATACTATTTGACATGGAGGCAGGCATTCCAACAAGAAATTCTGATCCGAAGGATGTACTGTTGCTCGGTTTTCGAAATGATTCACTCAGCAGAAAATACAAGGGCAAGAGATTGGATGAGGCCGCAAGACTTCATGGCAAGAATGCCGATGAAACTGTGTTGGATTTGTTGCAGGCAGAGAAAACTTCTGTTCCTGCTGCTTATTTTCTCATTTCTGAATCAAACATGGGCCGCATGCTTCAGCAACCTTACGTAAGCTTTGGTTCTGATGCCGGTGCCCCGTCACTGACCAAAGAATTTGAAGAACAGGGTTCGCATCCCCGGGCCTATGGGACTTTTGCTAGAATTCTAGGAAAGTATGTGAGAGATGCAAAGCTTCTGACTCTGGAGGAGGCAATAAGAAGAATGACCTCCCTTCCGGCATCGCATTTGAAATTAGTGAAGCGTGGGGCATTGAAAACCGGGTTCTTTGCTGACGTCGTAATTTTTAGTCCTTTGGATGTAAAGGATAATGCGACTTTTGAAAATCCTCATCAATACTCAACAGGTGTTTCTCAGGTGTTCGTGAATGGTGTACAAGTCCTGAGAGATGGTGAGCCCACTGGTTTGAAACCGGGGAGATGTATCCGCGGTCCGGGTTGGAAAAGTAAATAACATCTAAGGTTAACGGCCCGGCTTCCATTGATTGGCTCGAATATTTTTAGCCGCGAGCGTTACCGTCTCTTCAATTCTTTTACGACTTGTTTCTTCCCGCTTAGCAGATTGGATCCAATGAAATATACTTTTTTTGACGGAGGGAGGGAATGCTTCAAAGTATTTCAGAGCAATTTTATTTTTCTTGAACTCCTTTTTTAAGGCTGCAGGCATAATGAGTTTCTCGATCGCATCCAGCATCGTCCACGATCCATCCTTTTTAGCCGTTTCAATTTTCGCATGACCAGCAGAAGTCATGAGGTTTAGTTTGTTTAGGTTTTCTATCCGCTGTTTATTCACTTTACTCCAGCCACTTTTTGGTTTTCTGGTTGTAAAGAAAAGCAAGAAACTTTTCTCATCCCGCTTGTTCGCAGTGCTATCAATCCATCCAAAGCACAGGGCTTCTTCTACGGCATCATCGTAATATATGCTGGGTACACCGCTTTCTTTCTTGTAAATGATGAGCCAAATATTTTTCGCCCTTGTGTGATTTTTCTTCAACCATGTGCGCCATGTCTTGCGATCCTGGGCATAGAATTCGTTGTATTCTTTTGCCATAGAATGGGTACATTCTAAGCGTACAGAGCTTCTTTCTGTTCAGCCACACGTTCACTTTCAATATACTCATCATACGTCATGAGCTTGTCAATAAATCCGTTCGGAGTGATCTCTACGATTCGGTTCGCCACCGTATGAGTGAACTCGTGATCATGTGACGTAAACAATACTGTTCCTGGAAAGTCCTTGAGCGCATTGTTGAAGGCAGTGATGGACTCGAGGTCGAGGTGGTTAGTGGGTTCATCCAAAATCAACAAATTAGCTCCTACCAACATCATTCTCGAAATCATGCATCTCATCTTTTCGCCTCCGGATAGGACGCTGCATTTCTTAAAGACTTCCTCACCTGAAAACAGCATCTTGCCGAGGAACCCACGGATATAGACTTCGTCTTTGTTCTCTTCCGCTGCAAACTGACGCAGCCAATCCACGAGGTTGTCGGACGATTGAAAATAGGATTCGTTATTGGCAGGTAGGTATGCAGTGGTAATGGTTTGTCCAAAATTGAATTCACCCTTACTTGGCTTTCTTTCCTTTGCCAGAATCTGAAACAAAGATGTTAATGCCTGACTGTCTTTGCTGAGAAATGCAATCTTATCGCCCTTATTAACAAACAGTTCCAGGTTTTTGAACAAGTCACTGCCATTGGCTGAGCTGGAAAGATTCTCAATATGTAAGATTTGATCGCCTGCGGTGCGCGCTTGTTGAAAAATAATTGCAGGATACCTTCGTGTGGAAGGTTGAATCTGATCGACACTTATTTTTTCCAAAAGCTTCCTTCTGCTGGTGGCTTGTCTTGATTTGGAGGCGTTCGCGCTGAAGCGCATGATAAACTCTTGCAGTTCTTTTCGCTTTTCATCCGCTTTCTTATTGGCGGAAGAGCGCTGCGACAAGGCAAGTTGGCTCGATTGATACCAGAACGAATAATTTCCACTGTACAACTTCACGGCATTGAAATCAATGTCTACGATGTGTGTGCAGACCGTATCCAGAAAGTGACGATCATGGGACACCACAATCACTGTGTTTTTGAATTCTAACAGAAAATCTTCCAGCCATCCCACTGTCTTTAGATCCAGATCGTTGGTCGGCTCATCCAGGATGAGGATATCAGGGTTGCCAAAAATCGCTTGTGCCAGAAGCACGCGTACTTTCAGGTTCCCACTCAGCTCTTTCAGTTGTTTGGAATGATCTTCTTCAGAAATTCCAAGTCCGCTGAGTAATGAAGCGGCATCGGATTGGGCATTCCATCCGTTCATCTCTGCAAATTCAGCTTCAAGATGGGATGCTTCGATGCCATCGGCTTCAGAGAAATCCGGTTTTTCATAGATGGCATCTTTCTTTTTCATGATGCTCCACAGTTTGCTGTGGCCTATCATGACGGTATCCAATACCGTGACTTCGTCAAATTCGTAGTGGTTCTGCCGCAACACGGCCATGCGCTTGCCAGGCTCAATGCTCACGTTACCCCGTGTCGGATCCAGATCGCCCGACAGGATCTTTAAAAATGTTGATTTGCCTGCACCGTTGGCCCCAATGACTCCGTAACAGTTTTCGCTCGTGAAATTGAGGTTCACCTCATCAAATAGGACTCTTTTACCAAATTGAAGGGAAAGGTTGTTGGCAGCGATCATGGGCAATAAAAAATTTAAGGCGCAAAGGTACGAAAAATGGAGTGACTGGGAAGCCAGAAACCCATCGCCAAGAAAGCTGCTGATTGGCCGAAGCTTATGGCGGGTTTTCCTTTAACTCCAGAAATGCTTCGGGGCTAGAATTTGATCAAAGCTTTCCTTCCCCTCTTGGGTATGTTTCAGATTTTCTATCAGTCTAATCGCGCGGTCGATACGAAGCTGACTTGTTTTCACCTGCGATACATAATAGATAATGTACCGTTGCTTGCCGGAGGCAAGGAGATGAAACCTTCTATTGCCCTCAACATCCTGAGCCAGTAGACTTTTCAATTCTTAAGGCATCGTCATACCGTATTTACTTGTGTCTTTTTCCAGGGCCACATTCACCTCTGCGCCAGTCGATACACCCAATTTTTTCAGAATCTTCCTGTTGAGACTGATGTAAGCATGACCATTGCCGAGCGCCACAAGTCCGCATGGCCAGCTGAATCTTTTATTCACCGTGCATATCAACCTTTGATTAAAACTCCTTCCCAGCTTTTTGATCACGGATTTTGGGACATCGAGATAATTCATCTTCAAATGCTTCAGCGGACAGATCCGACTTTTGAATTTGATCGGTTGTGAAATCATGTTACAAAATACAAAAGAATAGGAAGTCAAATGGCATACTGTGAATGGTCTTGTCATTCCTTCCTAATTTCTCTACTTTGAAGTTTAATTTAGGCCATGAGAAATCTTCTACCATTGTTGCTGTTAATTGCTTTTGTTTCCTGCAAGAAAAAGGAATACGATATTATCATCCGCGGTGGGATGGTCTATGACGGCTCCGGAAAACATGGGGCAGTTACCGATGTTGGGATCAATGCAGACACCATTGCTGCCATGGGGGACTTGTCCAATGCAATTTCAAAACAATCCATTGATGCAAAAGGGTTGGTGCTCTCACCAGGATTCATTGATGCTCACAGTCACCACGACCGGGGCATGTTTGAGATCCGTGATATGCCCTCTTGTGTCAGTCAGGGTATCACCACCATTGTGGTGGGTCAGGATGGCAGTTCCCATTTTCCCTTGTCCGATTTTTTTAAGAAAATAGCAGACCTTCCGGTGGCAGTAAATGTGGCTTCGTATTCCGGGCACAATACCCTTCGTGATTCGGTTATACAGCGTGACTTCAAACGGTTTTGCACGGCTGAAGAAATTGAGAAAATGAAAGACATGCTGGCGCTAGACCTTGGAGCAGGAGCATTGGGACTTGCAACGGGTTTGGAGTACGACCCTGGGATTTTTTCACACCCCGACGAAGTGCTTGAGTTGGCTAAGGTAGCGCAACAGTTCAACAGCAGATATATCAGTCATATTCGGAGTGAAGACCGCTATTATTGGAAGGCCATCGATGAAATCATTAACGTCGGCCAGCAGACGGGCATTCCGGTACAGATTTCCCACGCAAAGCTCGCGATGAAGAGCCTGCTCGGTCAAACAGACAAACTGATCAAAAAGTTGGATTCTGCCAGGGCCATCGGAATTAACATCACGGCTGACATTTACCCCTACACATTCTGGCAGTCTACGATGACTGTTTTATTTCCAGCAAGAAATTTCAAGGACCGTAAAGAAGCAGAGTTTGCATTATCTCAAATAACAACGCCTGAAGGGGTGCTGCTTGGTGGGTATAGTCTCGATACCACTTATGAAGGAAAAACGCTGGCTGAAATCTCAAGGCTTCGTAAGACGGATCCTCCCAAAACCTTGATGGACTTGATTGCTGAGGTGGAGAAAAGGCATGGAAGTGAAAGTATAATTGCCACGAGTATGGACGAGAAAGACATCGAGGCAATTTTGAAGTGGCCTTATACTGGAATCTGTTCGGATGGCTCAGGCGTCGGAAGACACCCCAGAGGTTATGGTTCATTTACCCGGGTGCTGAGAAAATATGTGAGGGAAGAAAAGGTTCTTTCGTTGGGAGAGGCAATTCATAAAATGTCTTCACTTACCGCGGATAACCTTGGAATAAAGAAGAGAGGGAAGATTGAAGTGGGTCAGTATGCTGATCTGGTTTTGTTTGACAGTGAAAAAGTCAGTGACCAAGCCACCCCTCAGAAACCGCAGCTTAAGTCAGTTGGAATTGAGAAAGTGTGGGTCAATGGCAAGGAGGTATATACTCAGGATAAAACGACCCTTGTCTATCCGGGAAGGGTGATCAGAAGATAGATAGACCTTAACGACTCGTTATAAATAGATTATATTCACAAAAAAAATTTTGACAATGAAAAGAATACTTTATTCGATCTGCTTGTTGCTCATTTTTACTACCTGTAAGAAACAGGAATATGATGTGATCATTAGGGGAGGGACCGTGTATGACGGATCCGGCAAGCCCGGCATATTGACGGATGTCGCTATCAACGGTGATACGGTCGCGTTTATTGGTGACCTGTCTAAAGCTGTGGGCAAAATAGAAGTTGATGCCAAGGGGCAGGCGGTGGCTCCTGGTTTTATTAATATGATGAGCCATGCGGAAGAAACACTGCTGCTGGATGGTGATTCACAGAGTGATATCCGGCAGGGAATCACTTTAGAGGTACTTGGGGAAGGCTCTATGGGACCCTTGAGCGACAAAATGAAGCAGGAAAGTCTCGATAGAATGAAGCGCGTTCCGGATTGGAAGTATGACATCGACTGGACTACCCTGGGCGAGTATCTGGAATCCTTGCAACGGCGGGGAATATCTCCCAACGTAGCCTCTTTCGTAGGGATCTCGACAATTCGCGAAAATCAATTGGGGAAAGAGAACCGCCCACCCAATCCGGAGGAGCTGGAGCGCATGAAAGCCCTCGTGAAGCAAGCAATGGAAGAAGGCGCGATGGGTACTACCTGCGCCTTGATCTATGCTCCGGACAATTATGCCACCACGGAGGAGCTTATAGAGTTGAGTAAGGTGGCAGCGCCCTATGGAGGAATGTACATATCTCACATGCGAAGCGAAGGAAATAACATTCTTGCGGCAGTGGATGAAACGATCAGGATAGCACGTGAAGCGAATATGCCGGCCGAGATTTACCATCTGAAGATGGGAGGGAAGTCAAATTGGGGAAAGCTTGATTCGGTCATTGCTAAAATTGACAAAGCCAACAAGGCAGGTCTACATATTTCCGCAGACATGTATACTTACACAGCAGGTGCGACAGGATTGGACGCCACCATGCCACCCTGGGTACAGGAAGGCGGCATCAATGAATGGATCAAGCGATTGAAAAATCCGGTAATTAGAAAAAAAGTCCTGCAGGAAATGCGGACCCGAACGGATAAATGGGAAAACCTCTTATTAAACGCAGGGACGCCTGAAGGAGTACTCTTGCTTGGATTTACCAATGACTCGCTCAAGCGGTACACTGGAAAAACACTGGGTGAGGTGTCGAAGATTTATGGGAAGACACCTGAAGAAACGGCGATGGATCTGGTTATAGCCGATAGCACCAGAGTAGGCACCGCTTACTTTTTGATGAGTGAAGAAAATATTAAGCGACAGATTGCTTTACCCTATTTGAGTTTTGGGTCCGATGCCGGCTCACCAACTGCTGCGGGGATGTTCCTGAAATACAAAGAACACCCTCGTGCCTACGGAAATTTCTCCCGTCTCTTAGGAAAGTACGTCAGAGAAGAAAAAGTAATCCCCCTGGAAGAAGCCATACGAAAATTGACATCATTGCCTGCCACAAATTTAAAGATCAAAAAGCGCGGACTGCTCGAGGCCGGCTACTTTGCTGATGTTGTGGTATTTGATCCTGAAAAAATCCAAGATCATGCCACATTTGAGAACCCCAATCAGTACAGCACCGGAGTGACGCAAGTGTTTGTAAACGGAACACAGGTGCTGAAAGATGGTGAACATACGCACGCTAAGCCTGGAAGAATTGTTCGGGGACCAGGATGGGTTCATTGAGGTGAAGGTTTCTGGTTTCAAAGTTTCTGGTCTCTGGTTTGATTTCAACCTATAGAAAGTAAGGCAATGGTTTTAAAGGGTGTTATTACTTTGTTGCTTCTGTCTTTTTCCAATATTCTGATTGCTCAAACGTCAGGTAAGAAATCGTTTCAAATAATTGTATCGGTAGAAAATTTGAAAACCCCGGCAAAGCTCATCCTCACGATGCGAGAAGTTGGTCAATGGGTGGAGTACACGGCAGAATCGAAGGCGGGTCAGTTTACTTTATCTGGTACAGTAAATGAACCATCGTTTGGTTGGTTGGTGATGAAATATGGAAATGAAACTGACCGCAGTCCGAGACTGGGAAATATTCTTTCCTTGTTTGTAGGAAACAATGTGCACAGAATTAACACGAAGGATTCATTGCGTTTCGCCACCGTGCAAGGCGGTCCTCAGCAAACGGAGTTGGAGGAATTGAATCTGTCAATGAGAGAATGGGAAAGCAAAAAAACAAATGTCAGGGGAAGCAAGGAGCTCATGTTGCCTTTGGATAAAGAAAAGAAGGAATTAATAAAGAGTTTTATTGAGGGTCACCAGAATTCATTCGTGAGCCTTTATGCGCTACAAAACTTTTCGTGGGATGGAAGTTTCACCATGGAAGCGGAATCGATAGCTCCACTTTTTGAACGATTAACACCGCAATTAAAAAATACGCTTTCTGGAAAGGAGTTGAACAAAGATATTCAAATTGCACGGCGTATGGCGATGGGTTCGCAAGCTCCGGATTTTACTCAACGCGACACCCTGGATCGCCCTGTTAGTTTAAGTGATTTTCGCGGTAAGTATGTTTTGATTGACTTTTGGGCAAGCTGGTGCAAGCCATGCAGAGTTGAGAACCCTGCCCTGGTTCAGGTTTACAAAAACTATAAGGACAGGAATTTTACAATTCTTGGAGTCTCTCTTGATAACAACAAAAACAATTGGATAAGGGCCATTCGAAAGGATCACCTGAGCTGGACCCATGTATCGGACCTTAAGTTTTGGAAAAATGAGGTGGCATTGCTTTTTGGAGTAAAAACTGTCCCCCAGAATTACCTGGTTGACCCGACCGGGAAAATCATTGGTAAGAATATTCGAATCCAGGAATTGCCGGCAAGGCTCAATGAAGGGATCCGTTAGAACTGTTAATCTGCCCGGATTAGCGGGTATTTAGTAGCCAGAGCACACTAAGAATTTCCTGTTAGTTAGTTTAAAAAAATTATTTTACAAGGATTCAAAAATATGTTTCAGATCACTACCTTGATCTGCAATAAACTTTAACCCTATCCACTTATGAAGTTTTCCGAAATGATCAACCTCTTCCAGCAGGGAAAAGGGTCAGCTAAAAGCCATATGAAAAACTTAATTGAGATGGCTGCGGTGGATGGCAATTTTGAGGAGGTTGAGATGAAACTTTTGAGGAGCCTTGCAAAGAGAAATAGCATTTCTGAAAGTCAATTGCAAGATATTAGAAAGAATTCTGCTGGAATCGAATTTGAAATCCCCAAAGATAAAAAGGAGAAATTTCATCAACTTTATGATCTTGTCCACATGATGAGCGTGGACAATAATGTCCATCGCGACGAACAAAGCCTCTGCACCTTATTTGCAATCAAATTTGGTTATCAACGTGCTCACATAAATGAGCTCCTCGAAGCAGTCCGGCTAAATATCAAAAATGGTCAAAGTCATGATGAAACGATGAAAAGGGTTGAATTCATGCTGAACTAAAGGCCCGAAACTGACTTTAAATGGTTCTTCACTTTGATTAAGCTTCCGAGGTCAAAAAAAAATAGCGATTCTTTAAATAGATTCTAAGCCAATCTTTTCTACTCTTCCATTCCCTCGCTGAAGAAGTCACCTTTGCCTCAGATTCTGTTTCCTGTTCACTACATCGATGAAGATTTATAACGTGCGCTTAGAAATGTCATGAGTACAAAAAGGAATACAGCCAGAAGCAAGGCAAGCCTCAGTGTGAATACATCTGCAAGGATGCCAATGATCGGAGGTCCAAACAAAAATCCTGAGTAGCCGACCGTTGTTACCATGGCCAGGCCTACACCTGAAGGAAGATCTTTGCTATGGCCCGCAATGCTATATGCGATGGGCACAACTGCCGATAGTCCGATGCCAACAATAAATAGGCCGCCGATCACAGCGAAAGGATGTATGAAGATTATGGCAAGGCTCAAACCGACACTCGCCACGATTCCACAGCCTATCATGAGTGGCCTGTCGCCAAATCTCAATCTTGCACCATCACCGAAGACACGACCAATGGTCATTGCCAGAGCAAACGCGGACAGGCCGAGGGGCGCAAGCGCAGGGTCGGCCTTTGCAATATTCTCCATATAGTTTGTACTCCAGTCCGCCATGGCACCTTCGCCCAGCATACAACAAAAAGCAATAATGCCGATGCTCACCATGGCAGCGTTTGGCAATCGGAAGGCGGGCCCTTCGTCTACCTTTTTCTGTGGTTTGTCATGAATAAGGTAGTAGCGTGCGATTAGCACGATGATCACGCCCAGCATACTCACAGCAAAGAAGTGAACGAATAACCCGGAACCTACTTTAGTAAAGAGTGATCCACCGACCGCTCCCACCATCATGCCAATGCTAAAAAGTGCATGAAAGGAGGTCATGATGGGCTTGTTCATTTGCTTCTCCACCATTACTGCTTGTGAATTCATGGCGATGTCCAACATGCCAGATGAAATCCCAAGGAAAAAAAACAAAATGATCAATGCCCAAAGAGTAGGCATCCAGGGTATTAAAGGGATGAGCGAGCAATAGAAAAATGCCGAAAATATCGTTGTCCTGCGACTACCATTGCGGATGATGATCCATCCTGTGAAAGGCATTGCAAACAGGGCCCCTATCGAAGAGGATAGCAGTACGAGCCCGACTACCCCATCATTAATGTGGAACTGGTCCTGAATTCTTGGTAACCGCGAAAAATAGTTCGCATGTACGAAACCATTAAGGAAAAAAATAATATTGACGGCGAGACGTGAGGGGTTCAAGTATGAATTTGAAGAACGAAGATAAGAAAATGGGACGGCCAGGATAGGACATGCGTTGCATAATTTTCAGCAATCGTTTGATCACGCCCTATTATTATTATTTCACTTCAAAATTATAGACGGAACTGCCAGACACACCCTCTGGAGTAATGCCCTCCACCACCACCTGATACTTGCCCGCCAGATCGGAGGAAAAGAATTCAACTTGTTGTACACCACCTTTATTTACCATTACAGAAGGATTCCAGTATAAAAGAGATCGGTTATCGGGCACACGGCTTTCACGCTGACGCTGATCTTGATACCGGGGTGAATAGAATTCTGTTTGTCGTTCCAGGCCTTCATAGTCAATGGGAGGGTTTTTTGTGTCAAATTCAAAGCCACCCAGGTCGCCAAGATAGGTTGTGCAGCTTACGAGTCCGGAAAAACTTGCAGGACCCACAAAATACTTCCTATCGATTACCTCCATTTTTTTTATTTTGAGTGGACTGAATGCCATGATTTTATTGATATCAAAAACAGGAACGCCATCCAAGAGTACGAGCGGGTCTTCCTGGAAAAGAGATTTGTTCACATTGTCAAGAACCAGCCATCGAAAGTTTTCTTTTTGCCTACGGACCATTACACCATGGACATATTCTCGCATGACCTCTTCCATCACAGGAAACCGAGTATAGGCATCTAGATAATAGGTTTCGTTGGATTTATCATAAAAAGTACTGCTGTCTGGCTGCAACTGTTGCGACTGAGAAATACTTTGTTTCTGATAGATATCCATTACCTGCATATCAATACTTCGTGAAAGGAGTTGTTTCCTCATGGTCGGTACTAGTCGCAAGGCCGGAACAGGAGCTATCGAAAATTGATGAGAGTATGGATCCTCCAGATCAACCCGATAAGTACTATCAATCGTATAGTTGGTTTGAATGAATAGCTTATTCCGGTCATAGAAGTTTTTTGTTTCATAGAAAACTTCGCCCTGGGCATTACTCCTTGATATATATGTCCTTATGGCCTTTGAAGGTGAACCCATATAGGTCATGATTCCGCTCACTGGAGCCCCCGATGAATTTTTGACGATTCCTTTGATCACATGGCTCCTGTATTCGGCCAGAAAAGGCGAGGACACTTTTGGGTTCAATACATCATCCCAGTTGAATCTGCGCCAGCCATGGGTAAGCATAAGGTTATCGCATGCTTCCTTGACCCTTGGGTCGGTTTTATTGATATAATACTCAGGAGATTCAATCACTCCCTTGAGGTCAGAGGTTAGCAGGAGGTATTCAGCAATGCCGTTTTTATAAGAAAGGGAAATGGAGTCTGTTTTGAACACGGAGACTGACAAATTTGCGGAAGGGCTGTTCACCGACAAACTCAGTTTGATGCTTGCGCGGGTTTCGTGTTCTTTATTGTTGGCTTGAATTTCAGTGATTAATTGTTGTGCAGGCTGTTTAAAGAAAAGTCGTTGGCAGACCGGCCGAAGATTTTCATCAAAGACGGTAATGTGTGAAATGCCGTCAGCGAGTTTATTTGTTTCTATTTGGAAGATGGCTTTGTTCTCCTGAAGAAATTTTGTTTCTGTTTTGCTGATCATGTTCCGGGTATGAGCGATCAGGTAAATCTGAGAGCCCCCTGTGTCAGGCTGACGCGTCACCTTCACCTCCAGTTGATCACCTACTTCATCCAGTTGCATAACAAACCCCTTCTCTTTTGCTAAGGGAAGGTTGAACCTGCTTTTCATTCCATGCGCATCCGTAATCATCACATGATACTCCTGCAGGGCTTGCGGAGTAAAAAAGAAGTGTCCGATTCCGAATTTAAGGGGTCTGAAGGTGGCGATGGTGTCATTTCGGTCTGTGAGAAGAGCGCCCTTGCAAAGAACTCCATTACCGAAATCGTCTGTCACCTGAAAAGCTACTTTACTTCTTAATCCCATCACTAAGTTTCCTCCCTCCGGAAAGAATTGGGCGACCAGGGTTTGTGTCTTGGAAATTGGTTCTAACTCAGGTTTAACAAAAGGGTTGACCAGGGTAAATGTTTTTTGAAAATAGAAGTTAGGACTGGAGTTTTTCATCAGGCTTGTATAGGCACGCAACGAATAGCAAGCAGAAGTAAGCGAGGCTGGCAGAAAAACTGCGCCACTTCCAAAACCATTCTTCATTTCCACTTTGAGTTGAATTAAGGCTTGATTCGCAGGGCCAATAACTTCAACATATACTACTTTGCTGAGGTCATGAGGCTTGTGGAGGCTTGCGTCGACCTGATACACTTTAAACCACATCGTTTCCCCTGTGAGATAGAAAGCCCGATCGGTGTGTAGGTAGATCTTTTCAAATACGCTTTGTGACCGATGATTGTTAAAATGTTTGGTTAAACTGTCAAGTCTGGCCTGCCCTTTGGCCAGCGGCATCACATAAAGAAAAAGTATGGCGACTGCACACCGCCTGCAGATAGAATAGAATCGGATCATGGCCAAAATGCAGGTTTGGTCAACGTTCCCCCCGCCACCTGACAATCGATGCATTCGTTGCTTGCGGTGGTGAACCCGATGATTGAAGGGGACCCGTAACTGGAAATCAGCAATGCACTGGTATGCGTTTTAATTTCTGCCGCAAGGAGTGTATCCTGTGGGCACAAAGGACGGGTAACCGTACGCAAGTCAATAGGCAACTCAGCATAAGAAATAAAAATGCGTTTTTCCTGCATACCCGCTCCACTAAAGTAACCCAGGACTACGTCGCTTGGGTCTACTGAATTGTGTATGTTTCCTGCTACCTGGGATGGCAAAGGATCAAAAAGCCCACCAAGGTTCTCATTGGTTTTTTGAAGCTGCTGCCAATAGATAAATTCTTCTTCGCCTACTCCCCGAAGTTGGACAAGGATGCTATATTTGCGCGAAAGCTTGATGGTTCCTACCGGCAGAAACGTTAATGCAAATTTACTGACAACAGCTTCGCTAAGCCGGGAAGTAGAGGCAATCAGAATTTTGGATGAAAGTTCGGTATTCCAACATTTAAAAATAGCATCTTCTGGTTTACGCGTGACGGCCGCATTTTTAACAATTTTGTAAACTGATTCATAATTGGAAGTATATTCCCATGTCTCAGTATAGTTCCATTTGTAATATTTGACCAGTCCGCCAGGATCGTGGGCATCTGCCTGGATCGTTACACCCCTTTCATCCGGACTCCAAGATACAGCATCAAGGATCGGTGACGTGTTAAGCTTAATATAGTCTGATTCATATTGAGAACCGTTTTGAGTGCGGACCAGGAGGCGGTATTTTTTTGCCGTGCTCAGGTTAAGGCCAGTTTGTTCATAACTTCCACTGGACTTCTCTACCAATTGATACTTAACGCCATCTTCTGATTCAATCGACACGGCGGCCTTTACTTCTGGAGGGAATTTCTGTGGCCTGGAAAGTGCCAGGCTCCTCGAAAGTCTGACAGTGGCAGAATTGGCCGTGGTATTAATGAAGCCATCAACTACAAGAATATTTGTTTCGGTATTGCTGAAAGGTGCTTGATAAGGCTCTACGCAATTTGTAATGATCAGGATCACAAATACAGGCCACAAAAATTTTCTAAAATTGTTGGTTGCCATTTAAAATCTAAAATTATAAGTGATGGTTGGAATGGCCTGAGCAAATATGGAGAGCTTATAACCGTTGACAACTCCCTTTTGTGACACAAAATATACAGAATAAGCGTTTTGTCGGCCTGTGAGATTGTAAACGGCAATGGTCCAAGAACTGTGTGCAAGTTTGTTTACTTTATGATTGCCCTCGATGTTGATGGATGCATCGATCCGAAAGTAGTCGGGGATACGATACTGATTTCGGTCAGAATAATATACTCTGCTGATTCCTTCCGATGAATAGGTGGCGATCGGGAAGGTAATGGGCCGACCGGTACTGTAAACCGTGTTTAGAGAGAAATTGAATCTTCTGCTGAATTTATAATTTCCAATGAAATTAACTGCATGTGGCTTATCATAGCTGCTAGGATAATATTCTCCGTTGTTAATGGTTTCTGAGGAGTACTCTCCTTTAGTTTGAAGGAAGGACCGTGAATAGGTATAGCTTAACCATCCATTTAGTTTACCTGAATTTTTTCTGATCAGGAACTCGATACCATAAGCTTTGCCGTTGGCATTTAATACGTCTGTCTCAAGGTGATGGTTGAGGAGTAGAACGGCTCCATTTTTATAATCAACCGTATTGGTCATGGTCTTGTAATAGGCCTCTACGGACGTTTCAATTGTATTACTCCTCAGGTTTTTGTAGTACCCGATAGACACCTGATCGCCATATTGCGGTTTGATATAAGAATCGCTCAATTTCCAGATATCAATGGGCGTAATTGCCGTCGTGTTGGAAAGCATTTGAATGTACTGCCGCATCCGGTTATAGCTGAATTTAACGGAAGAACTTTTGGGTAACAAGTACCGTACCGCAGCCCTTGGCTCAAGCCCTCCATAGTTTGCAATTGATTGTCCGGCTCCATATTGGATTGTGTCCTGAATGGATCCACTAGTCCGGGGAGACCCAGGCGCATATTCATAAACATCTTTTGGACCTCTGAAATTGTAAAAGGAGTATCGAAGTCCGGCATAGATCGACAGGTGTGCGTTGACTTCAAAGTTGTCGTCGGCATAGATGGCATTTTCCAGGGCTTGCTCTTTTTGCAGTACGTCGGGAGTCACAAGCGACTCTTCACCGCTGGGTTGAAGATTCCCAGGCGCCAGATGATAGTTGGTAACGCTAGCCCCTCCGTTCAAACTATGCTTGGCATTGAGGAAATAGTTGAAGTCTGCTTTTGCATTCCATTGCTGAATGGAAAAGTCCATGGTGAATGCATTCACAGGATTTCTAGAGGAGCTTACAGAATAATTATACTGACTGATACTTCCCGTAAATACGGCGAACAATTTAGGATTAAAGACGTGGCTCCATTTTAGCGAACCATTCCTGTCGCTATAGGCGTAAGTAGTATCACTGCCTAACCTGAATGCATCCTTACTCACATAACCAGAGGCAGTCAATGAGTTTTTATCATTTATTTTATGATTTACATTGAAAGTGATATCATAAAATGATGCCGAGCTATTGCGGAGGTTTTTATAATTCAATTGATGCAGGATCCAATCGGAGTAAGTAGAGCGTACGGCCAAAAGAAATGAGGTACGGTCTTTTATGATTGGGCCCTCCAATGTCAGCCTCCCGGTCACGGGGCTGATGCCACCGGAAGCGGAGAATTTTTTCAAATTACCTTCGCGGGTCTTTACATCCAGGACGGATGAGAGGCGGCCGCCATAGTCTGCCGTGATTCCACTTTTGTATAGTTCCACATTTTTTAATGCGTCAGGATTGAAAGTTGAAAAGAACCCGAAAAGGTGCGACGGGTTGTAGACCACAGCATCGTTAAAAAGAATGAGGTTCTGATTTGTCGCGCCACCCCTTACGTTCAAGCCCACCGTTCCTTCACCTACCGTCTGAACGCCAGGTAAGGTGAGCACCACCTTCATGACATCAGCCTCGCCCAGCGCAAGCGGCATTTGCCGCATTGTTTTAATGTCGATTTTTTCATTGCCCATTTGATTGCCAGCCACCCGAACATCACGCTCCGACTCAACTAAGACTTCTTTTAGTGGAATCACGTCTTCCTCCACTTCGATGTCCATTCTACCATTGCCATAGAGCATAATTTGCCGCCTCGTTCTTTTCATGCCTATGCTTTTGATGATCAATTCGTGGCGGCCTTTCGGTAAGGTAAAGGAAAAGTGTCCAAAGGGGTCTGTGGAGACGCCCATGCGAGGGTTCTCTATGAACACGGACGAACCCACGATTGCTTCACCGGATTTTAAATCCGTTATGTTTCCTGTTAAAGTAGCGTTACCGGAGAGGTCAGCAGACTTTGGTCCAATGAAATAGAGTTTTTCTTCTATCCGGTTTTTTTGTTTCTCCTTCTTTTCATATTCCGAAAAATCAAATGCCAGTGCTTCCAATCTCGCAGCGCCCTCATTGAAAAAGTCGTCTGGAAGCCGTGCGGTTATGGTGCGCTCTTTCGTAATGTATATCCTTTCTTCATAGATTTTATAGTGCAGTGTCGTGGCTTCAAATACCTGGCTGAGGAGATTGTCGATGCTTTCATTTTTAATGCTTAGGTTAATGCGAAGGCTGTCAGTCCATTCTGCATGATAGAAGAAGTGATAAGGGGTTTGATCCTCCACTTGTTTCACAAATTGATCAAAATTGACAGAAGTAAAGTCCCCTGAAATTCCTTCCTTCTGCCCCCATACAGAGACAGGGCCCAGCAGGCAAATGAGAAGAACAAAAGTCCCGAATGGCGCTTTACTTATTGATGCTGTCATAGTATTCGGCGACCTGAGCAATGCTTTTTTCCCGGTTTAGTTTAAAACGGATGTGATTCTTCCCAATGAACTTATTAAGTTCTGATTTCTGCTCCTTTAATGCACCGAGAACAGATTTCTTATTCTTGACTGAATAGTAATTGCCTTGCTTGAAAATGTAATACAGTTCCTTTTCCTCAAAGGTTCTTCTGATTTCAGTTCCGGCGAGGCTTTGCTGGAGGGCCTTTTGTCTTCGCATATATACTTTCGTGGCACCATCATATACCAATTCATAAAACCCTTTTCGCAACCGATCGTCGCGGAGGTGAACGAAATGATACTTTTGTAAATGGAATGATTCTATTTTACTGTCAATCAATTCAATCTTTTGACGGCTTGAATAATGCTCCGTAATCAGTTTGTCTGTACTGAGGTCATAGAGCAGTGGGATATTCTCATAGACTTCCCCATCATAAAATACCGAACCATCAACCCAGTCGACGGAAAATAGGGGATGTTCATCTTTTATTGGACGGTAATCACGGTATTCTGTTCCATTAAAGATGTGAGATTGGGCCACCATGGCCCTGTTGTAGAGGGCTACTTCATTTTGCCTGGCCTGGGCAAGAAATAAGGTGTCTGCTGGATGAGATTGTGAGAACCCGTAGAGATGGATAAAGGATACCCAGGAAACTAGAAGCAAACCCCGTTTTGTCATTGTATTAATATCGGCTAAAATATAATCTTAAATTCAGGAAGTGTGCCTACCGTAGATAGAAAATAGATCAATCGTATATTTTGTCCGACAAGACATAGGGTGTTATCTGCCTTTCTTCGGTTTAGTGCATGGGAGAAAGAGCGTCAGGCCTTCAGACTTTCAATTGTGGTCAGTTATTATTTGGCGTATGATACACTTCTCATTTCACGGATTACAGTCACCTTGATCTGGCCGGGATACTGCATGTCGCGTTCAATCTTCTGAGAGATTTCAAAACTCAATTGTCCGGCACGCTCATCAGTGGCCTTCTCCGCATCGACGATCACCCGCAACTCGCGTCCTGCCTGGATGGCAAAACATTTGTCCACGCCCTCAAAGCTGAGGCCCACTTGTTCAAGTTCTTTTAGACGACGGGTATATTGTTCGATCACTTCACGGCGTGCCCCGGGGCGGGCACCGCTGATGGCATCACAGGCTTGCACGATGGGAGAGATGAGGCTCGTCATTTCAATTTCATCATGGTGTGCCCCGATGGCATTACAAATGACCGGGTGCTCCTTGTACTTCAATGCCAGTTCCATGCCCACGATGGCATGGGGTTTTTCAAGCTCTTCGGGCCATACTTTTCCAATATCATGAAGCAGTCCGGCGCGTTTGGCCTGCTTTACATTAAGCCCAAGCTCGGTAGCCATGATCGCACAGAGGTTGGCTACTTCCCTGGAGTGTTGCAAAAGATTTTGTCCATACGATGAACGGAAGCGCATACGCCCAATCATCTTGATGAGCTCGGGGGCCAATCCATGGATTCCCAGATCCATTACCGTACGTTCGCCGATCTCTACAACTTCATCATCAATGTTCTTGGTTGTCTTGGCAACCACTTCTTCAATGCGGGCAGGGTGTATCCTTCCATCCTGTACAAGCCGGTGGAGAGATAGCCTGGCGATTTCCCTTCGCACAGGGTCGAATCCGGAGATGATGATCGCTTCAGGTGTATCATCTACGATAAATTCCACGCCGGTAGCCGCCTCCAGCGCACGGATATTCCGGCCCTCACGACCGATTATTTTTCCTTTCACATCATCGCTCTCAATATTGAAAATAGAGACAGAATTTTCCACCGCATGCTCAGTGGCGGTCCGCTGTATCGTTTCGATCACCAGTTTCTTCGCGTCTTTAGTAGCGGTGAGCTTGGCTTGCTCCATAATATCTTTGATAAAAGAATTGGCTTTCGATTGGGCTTCTTCTTTCATCGACTCCACAAGCTGATCTCGGGCTTCGTCGGCTGTAAGTTTAGAAATGCTCTCCAGCACCTGAACCTTTTGTTGGTTAAAACGATCAAGTTCTTCCTTGCGTTTCTTTACTAGTTCGTGCTGTTGGGCAAGGCTCTGCCGATCTTCGTCCAGGTCTGCTTCCTTGCGCTTGGTTTGTTCCAACTCTTTGGAAAGCTGAGATTCACGCTGTTTGATTTTTTGCTCGTTGCTAATGATTTGGTTCTTCTTGCGGTTAACCTCTTCCTCAAACTCCTGTTTCATTTTCAGAAACTTTTCTTTTGCCTCAAGGATTCG
>JAYVRH010000359.1:0-1781 GCA_043776495.1 Cyclobacteriaceae bacterium | reverse complement strand
TGTGCGCTATCTTAAAAGCTTACAAAGTCAATTGGGTCTCGACTTTTTTGATAGGACACAAGCGGCCTTTCTGGTCAATGGAAAAATCAGCATCTATCCAATCCGCGAACTAAAAACTCTCTTTGAGAACAAGACACTATCCGAAGCCAGTATCACGTTTAATAATGCAATAAGCACCAAATCGGAATGGGAAAACCACTGGCAAGTGCCGGCAAAGAACTCGTGGCTGACGCGCTATTTGTCTCAAACCCCGGTAGCAGGGTGATCACCACAGATTTTACTTTTTTGTACCTTTCAGATCGGATGATTAGAAGTAGCGGAATATTGATTGCAACAATCCTCCTCACACTCTTTGTGATGATGGCATGCAGTCCTGAAAAAAAGGCTATGAAGAATTTTCGTTATGGAAGATTCGAAGAAGTCATTGGCTATTATCAAGGAGTATTGGCCCGTCAGCCCGGAAACGGAAAGGCCAACTACTACATCGCGGAATGCTATCGGCAATCCAATCGCATCAAGGAAGCAGAAAAGTTCTATTTGAAGGCCGGCGGACCCGGCGTGAATAAGGATTCTGTTCTCCTTTACCTCGCCAAGTCGCAGCAGGCAAATGGAAAGTATGATGAGTCCAAAAATACCTTGGAAGAACTTCGCTCATCGACTACGCTTGATGCGATGCGTGATAAGGCGAACAAAGAGTTGGCCGGCCTCGAATACCTCGACAAACTGAATGAAAAGAAAAGTTATTACCGTGTCAAGAACATGGAATCACTCAACTCCAATTTCAGTGAATATTCACCTGCGTATCTCAATGGAGAATTGTATTTCACTTCTTCACGCTCAAACGAAAAAATATATGCCACTACAGGCACACCGTATACCGATTTGTATAAGGCTGAAACCAAGGGTGCCATCGTTGATCCCGGCACCGTGAAACCCTTGCCAGAGCTGATCAACACTCCAAATGTGAATGTGGGCACCATTACTTTCTCCCCTGACGGAAAAACAATGGTCTTTGCAAAGGGCAATACCGGCAAGCGCAAAGGTGCCAATGATGTGGATTTGTATTTGTCGCGTTTCCGGAATGGTCAATGGACCGATCCGGTACAAATAAATATCAACCAGCCCGACTCTTGGGAATCGTCACCTGCATTCAGTCCGGATGGTCGGACTTTATACTTCGCATCCAACCGGAAAGGCGGCTTCGGTGGACTGGATATTTACACAGCTCAAATGGATTCCCGCGGACGGTTTTCAAGGGTGAGAAATATGGGGCCAGACATCAACACGTCTGGCAATGAAATGTTCCCTTACGTTTCTGAAAATGGTAAACTCTACTTGTCTTCTGATGGACATCCGGGCTATGGCATGCTTGACATCTATGTGGTGAATCGTTCAAACGGGAAAACGGTCGTAGAAAATCTTGGCCAGCCAGTGAATACTACAGGAGATGATTTTGGTATATTTCTTTTTAAGCCAGATCGTGGATTTTTTACTTCGAATCGCGATGGAGGCAAAGGGGATGACGACATCTACACTTTTATCAACGAAGACCCCAATCTGAGAGTAGTTAACTACTACCTTCAGGGAATTACGTACAATCTTCGCCCTGACAGCACGAAGGAGATTTTAGTCAATACCAAAGTCTCCCTGTTGGATTCGAAAGGTGACCTCATGCAGGATTTTGTGACGGGCAGCGATGGCAAGTTCTTGTTTCGTGTCTATGAAAATGAAAAGTACACGTTGTTGGGTGAGACAGCCGGCTACTTTGTAAAACGCGGGCC
>JAYVRH010000358.1:0-5695 GCA_043776495.1 Cyclobacteriaceae bacterium | reverse complement strand
TGAGACAAATATGCGTTTGACCAGAATGCAGAAGCTATGGAAAAGGCCTTATTAACAACAACCGAACTCAATTGTCTCTCCAGGGTTATTTTGGATGCATCGATTACTGTTCACAAAGAAATGGGGCCAGGATTGCTTGAATCCGTGTATCAGCACTGCCTAGTAAAAGAACTTCGTAACCGTCGAGTAAATGTGAATATTATGGTGCAGGTTCCTCTATATTATAAAGGAGACAGGCTTAACAAGGATTACGTTATTGATGTGCTGGTAGAAGATGAGATAATACTTGAACTAAAAGCGCATGAGG
This sequence comes from Cyclobacteriaceae bacterium, assembly GCA_043776495.1. Lineage (GTDB taxonomy): Bacteria > Bacteroidota > Bacteroidia > Cytophagales > Cyclobacteriaceae > ELB16-189. The sequence continues at coordinate 5,388 of JAYVRH010000358.1, read as the reverse complement.
TAACACTTCCTGTTCACGAAGCACAAATTATCAGCTATTTGAAGATTACGAATAAACGTCTTGGATTTCTTATTAATTTCAATGTGCCACTTTTGAAGGAGGGATTTAGGAGGTATGTTAATAAATTCTAGTTTTGGAGAACAATCCGTAAGCTTTACCGCAAAGGCGCGGAGTCGCAAAGGTTCGCAAAGCAAAATCTCTCTTAGCGTTCCCTTGCGTCTTCGCGGTGAAAAGAACGAGCATTCACACAAAACAAAATCTTAATTTCAGAAGTCAAGAAATAGTCTCAATCATAAAAAATCTTGGAAGCTTATGAGGCAGTATAATTTACCGCAGAGATGCTACGGCGCAAAGGTTCGCAAAGCAATTACAAATTGGATCTCTTAGCGTTCCTTTGCGTCTTCGCGCCTTCGCGGTGAAAAGAACGAGCATTCACACAAAACAAAATCTTAATTTCAGAAGTCAAGAAATAGTCTCAATGATAAAAAATCTTGGAAGCTTATGAGGCAGTATAATTTACCGCAGAGACGCTACGGCGCAAAGGTTCACAAAGCAATTACAAATTGGATCTCTTAGCGTTCCTTTGCGTCTTCGCGCCTTCGCGGTGAAAAGAACGGAACCTTTAAACAAACGAAATAATAACTCCGAAGAATGAACAACGTACACATCCGCAAGAACCTAAAGAACGAATACGAAGATGTTTTTACTCCTGAAGCACTTTCGGCACTTAGTGCTATGGCGAACTTCAATGAGGACATCAAAGAAGTAATGACTTCGCGCTTGAAGAGAAGGGCCAAGCGCCAGCAGCAGAAGAGGAAGATTACATTTAATGATCCGGATGTCAATATCGCACGGACAAACATCCGTGTTCAAGACGCCCGCGATGGAAATTTTGAAGGATCTGCAATCCCTGCTGATCTTCAGCAGCAGTGGATACAAGGCACCGGCCCCGCTGCAAAACCCAAAGTATCCATTGAAAGCAGCATTCGAAACATCGCCTATGCATTGCTCTCAGGTGCTGACGGCTGGATGTTTGATGGCGAAGACGCCTTAGGACAAATTGATTCCATGTCGCTTGACAATCAACGCAATCTTAAACTGGCGATCCACAAAGATCCATTGTTTATGAAGGTAGCCCCGATGCTATCCGCTGAAATGAATCTGTGGGCAATGGGTTTCTTTGGGTTTAATATTATCCATGACTGGGAACATCAATTGGATTTTACAACCAAAATATTCCGGGCCCGTGGGCTCCACCTCGATGATCGTCATATCCGTGATTCCAAAGGCGTTGCCATGGCTGCTTCAATTGTGGACATGACACTATACGTCGTTAATAATTATCAGGCGTTGCAAAGGGCCGGTTCGTCCATTGTGCTGTATCTGCCCAAAATCCAGACTGCTGAAGAGGCTGCGTTGTGGAACGAGATGATGAATGCCCTCGAATCACACATCGGACTAGTCTTGGGTACCATCAAAGTTTATGTGCTGGTGGAACAGTTGGAGGCAACCTTTCAACTGATGGAGATTCGTGCAGCGCTCGGAAAACATTTTGTGGGGTTTAATACCGGACGTTGGGACTATATCAATAGTGTAGCCGATGCCATGTCCTGGGATAAAGATTTTATCAATCCTAACATCGAGGCCATCGTAATGACCTATGGATATATGCGCAATTACGAAGACCGTGTAAGACGTGCGGTAAATACCACGGATCGCAATGGCAACTTTGCTCTTTGGCAGGGAGGCATGGAGCCCAACATTCCGGTGGGGTCCGCGGAAGGGGTATCGGCGAGTATGGCGAAGGCAATAGCAGGGGCCGAGCGAGAGCAGCGTGACGGAGCCAGCGGAAAGTGGGTGGCACACTGGAAGATGGTACATATTGTAAGACCGGTCTGGGAAAAAGCAGAAACGAGAAACCAATTAGGCAGAAAATTTCCCTCCCTTACTTATTTAAAGCAGGATGGTGAAGGCCTGATGCTTCTTGAGCCAGCACCCAGGACGATCCGCGGCGCCCGAAATCTTTTGAGCGTCGCATTACAGTATGGGAATGCATTCTTACAGGGCATGCAGGCGGCTGCATTAAAGCCCGCTGATTACTTTGGCAATGATGACGTCCTCTATCTGATGGAAGATATGGCAACGGGTGAAATCAGGCTTAGCATTCTCTGGGAATGGGTACACAAAGGAGCGATCCTCACCGAAGATGACATCGAGGTTGGAATAAAAGCTGGTCAGGTTTTTGAGCCAACATTATTTAAGAGGCTTCTGACGGATGAATATAAAAAGCTATTAGCGGCAAGCAGCAAAGATGTACATGACGCATCGAAGACCACCACCTTGCCAATTTCGAGAGAGATTACCGAAACCTATGTGCTGCATCCCATTAAGGTGCCATGGTTTATCGACCTATTAAACATTAACCTTAATAACACCGATTTGGAAACGGCCAGGAAGAGGACAAACCTTTATACAGAAACATTTAATAAAAATAGCGTCCGCATCACGGAGAATCTTGATTTCATGTAGAGGGATTTGTCAGATCCCTGGAAATCACCTGTTAGATTAAAGTTCAGAATAAATTTCTACGTCAATGGACACTTGCGCCTTTGCAGCAAGTGCGGATGTTGTATTTTTATATATGCGATCGAGGACAAGGTTTTCCGGCCCACTCCAGAGTCTCCCATTCAAAACGATTGCGCGTCTCCCGCTCATGACGTTCTGTCTAATTCTTTCCTATTTCGCCTATTCTCAAAACGACGTTGCGCTAAACGATACTTTAGACATTAAGACCAAGACGTTCTTATTACCAAATCGCACCGCAAGCGGAGAGTTTCGTCATATGATTTCCATTACCCGGTATTTCCTCCCTTCTGATTGGACCAACATTGCAGTCAACGCACCCATGTTTAACTATATTGCCAGGGTTTCACTGCCATTGGGTTTTTCCGTGGAGGGAGGCATTAGCACACTGGTTGTGTCAAATAAGTTTATGTTGGGTCCTCGTTGGACTTATTCCCGGAATAATTTTCACGCGGGGGTTAGTTACCAGTACGGCTATAATCTTGGCTTTCTCAATGAGTGGGGCTTTTCCACCCTGGTGACTTCCTGGAGCCGTTTGCCGAGCATCTCATTAGGGTACAGTTTTCCGAGAAGTGCCATCACCTTGAAGGCGGGTTTGGAGTACATCGGAGATATTTTTTACCAGACAGGAGAAAACGTAACCAGGAGCAGCAATTTCAAACTTAATGGAAGCTTCATCGGGGCAATCCTTGAGCAGCGGCTGACAAAGAAGCACCTGATGACTTTTGGTTTTGAGATCAACCATGTCAATTTTGTGATGCTTGCCTGGCCCGCATTTCCCGTGAATAACAAAACATATTACATTCCGCAAGTGACATGGGGATACACTTTATAATAAATATCGTGGCAGTCCGGAAGCTGCAGGGGTTAATGCTTCTGGCAGGTTCGCTTTCTCTGTTGACCTGTTCCCAGAATGACATCCAGGTACATTTTGAAGCCCGGCTTGAAAATACCAAACCAATTTCCAGAGATATTCTTCGGAGCATGGAGGGAATTTATAAACTGGCAGAAGGCAGTAGCAGCCTTGGTTCAGAATTTGTATGCAAGACCTCGCTCAACAAGGTCTCCTTCTTCAGTAACGAAAGAGGAATTTTTTTTATTCTAAACGCTGGCCTGAATTTGCAGGACAGCTCTATTCAGTTTGCTGGTTTCTGGCGCGTATCGGAGAATACCTCCAATGGCACTATATCTTTCATCGTTCCTAAGGGCTTCGGCTCAGGAAAACTTCTCAAACAGAATATCGCGTCAGGGCTTATCATGATGGGCGGATTTACGGTCGGTGGCCGCAAGCAGTCCATAACATTAAAATATGAAAGGGATTTTTCAGCGAGCGTTAAAGCGAATCCTTTCGTGATCTTCGGACATCATGGAATTCAGACGAACGCAAACCCTGCTTTTATTGAAAATTCGCTTGAGGCTTTCCGGCAGGCGCAGGATTATGGCGCCAATTCCCTCGAGGTGGATGTCCGCATGACAAAGGACAATGTCCCGGTGCTTTATCATGATCCGGATCTCAACATAAGGGTCATTCAAAAAAGCGGCATCCTTGCTGATCTGGATCAGATAACCTGGAATGTGTTGTTCCATTATGTGCTGCTCAGGGACGGGCAACGAATACCCAGTCTTGAGGAAGCACTTACTCTGGCGGTTGATTCCACGGAGCTCCAGTATATCTGGATTGACGTTAAGGGGAATCCGAATGTCTTTAAATACCTGGAGCCCATTGTTCGCAAGGCCATCGCCAGGGCACAGTCGAAGGGCAGGACGATTGAGATCATTACGGATTTACCCAGCGATGATGTGATAGATGAATACAAAAAGCAACCTTCCTATTCCGACCTTCCCCTGATGTGTGAACTAAGCCTGGATGAGACCATTGCACTAAATTGTAAATACTGGGGACCACGATGGACAGAAGGAACACTAAATGATGATGTTGCGCGTGCCCATAGTCTGGGAATGAAGGCGTTTACATGGACCCTCAATTCGGAGAAATTTATTGTTTCATTCATGAGAGACGGAAATTTTGATGGCTTGATAACAGACTATCCTTCCTATGCAGTCTATAACTTTTATACAAGGCCATGAGACAATCGATTCTTTTCCTGGTGTTGTTGTCCGTTCAAGTGCAGGCATTGGGACAGGATTCCCTCAGAACCCCAAAGTTTTCTGTATACGCTTCGGTGGGCCCAAGTCTGTACATCAACAACTTCGATTATTTCAGCAAATTTGTTGATCCCCTTCATTACAACTTTACGGCAAGGATCATGTGGGAACCGAAATACAGGATCAGCATCGGTCTCAAATCCGGTTATCACAAGATTTACACGGTAAATTTCAACGGACCGAATAATGGGAAATTCACACTCAGCGCAATTCCGATACAGACACTCTTTACCATGAGGCTATTCAAAGGTAGCTATGCCTTGTTCGGAATGGGGCCGTCACTCTATTATAATAGCATTACCACCAGCAAGGGCGAAGTACTCAATGCCTCGTTTTATTCCCTAGCTGATATCAGTGCTGGCTTTGGCTACATACAAAGATCCCGCGACAAACTCAGTTTTGGAGCTGAATTCGAGTACTTCTTCTCATCAAAATCGAATGAAAACCTCATGAGTCTTTCATTTATTGCGCGGCTTCCATTGTAGAGCATCTGTTTCCGGCCCTGATCTCGACTTCATTTTGGGCCATCACGCATCATGATTGGTTAATCATTTCTTATGGACTTGCGTTTGCTGCAAAAAACCGGAGCGTAATAATGCTCGTGTTGCAATTTCCGCAACAGCCTAAAGGCATTTAGCC
>JAYVRH010000357.1:0-1782 GCA_043776495.1 Cyclobacteriaceae bacterium | reverse complement strand
TTTCCGGCAGCCCTTGCTCCGTGCGGGATGCCGGATCTCCGGATGTTGACCTTTCGCTTTTTAGGAATCTACCGGTGCTGGGCATTTGCTATGGTGCCCAATTGATCGCTCATAAATCGGGCGGCAAAGTGCTGCCTTCCCAGATTCGTGAATATGGGCGTGCCCGGCTCACGATGGTAGATCACCACAGTGAACTTCTCAAGGAAATTACCCTCGACTCCCAGGTGTGGATGTCACATGCCGACACCATCGAGTCGGTCAGCGATGCCTTTGAAGTGATAGCCAGCACGAAGACTGTCAGGATCGCTGCATTTAGAAAGAAGGGTGAAAAAATTTATTGCATTCAATTTCACCCGGAAGTAACCCACACCACAGAAGGAAAAAATCTCCTACGGAATTTCGTCGTTCATATTTGTGGTTGTGCCCAGGGATGGACACCCGATCAGTTTGTGGAGACCACAATAGAAGCTTTAAAGGAGAAGTTGGGCAGCGACAAGGTTGTCATGGCACTCTCAGGGGGCGTAGACTCCACAGTAGCTGCTGTGCTTGTTCACAAAGCAATTGGAAAAAATCTCTATTGCATCTTTGTTGACAATGGCCTTCTTCGAAAAAATGAATTTGAACAAGTATTGACATCCTATCAGGGAATGGGATTGAACATAAAAGGAGTAGATGCCCGTGAGAAGTTTTATAAGGCCCTTAAAGACTTATCAGATCCTGAAACGAAGCGAAAGGCGATTGGAAAAACATTCATAGAAGTATTTGATGAAGAATCCCATAAGATTGCTGACGTGAAATGGCTTGGGCAGGGAACCATCTACCCGGATGTCATTGAGTCGGTTTCTGTGAAGGGCCCATCGGCGACCATCAAATCGCACCACAACGTTGGCGGATTGCCTGCAATGATGAAACTGAAGGTAGTGGAGCCGCTCAATACCTTATTTAAAGACGAGGTAAGGCTGGTGGGCAAGAGTTTACACATTGATCCCACCATCCTGGGAAGGCACCCATTTCCGGGCCCTGGCCTGGGCATTCGCATTCTGGGCGACATCACTCCGGAAAAGGTACAGATTTTGCAGGAAGTAGATCACATTTTCATCGAAGGCTTGAGAAACCATAACTTGTATGATAAAGTGTGGCAAGCCGGAGCGATTCTTTTGCCGGTGCAGGCGGTAGGGGTGATGGGAGATGAAAGAACTTATGAAAAGGTGGTGGCGCTCCGGGCGGTGATTAGCGTCGATGGAATGACAGCCGATTGGTCACACCTTCCATATGAATTTTTGAGTGAAATGTCTTCGCAGATTATTAATAAAGTAAAAGGTGTTAATAGGGTAGTTTATGACATTAGTTCAAAGCCGCCCGCGACAATAGAATGGGAGTGAGATAAGAAAAGGCATGCATAGATTTTCATCCTACTTTAATATTCTTTCTATAGGGCTTTTCGTGCTCTCTTTATTTTCATTTTCCTATTTGAGCGCTCAGGATCCAAAGCGACAGTATAAAAACGCAAAAGATTTTTTCTTAGAAGGCAAAAATAATCTGGCGATGGAGGCCTTCAAACCCTTGCTTACCTATGACAAGGGTAATTCTTATGTGGAATACGCATGCTTTTATTATGCATTGTCCGCCCTCAGGCAGAATTATTTTGCTATAGCCAAAGACATGCTGCTGCAACTCAAAAAAGTCTATCCTGACTGGGACCAGATGAACGAGGTAAACTACTGGCTTGCCAAACTCTACTTTGACCAGCATGAATACTTTCAGGGGATGCATGTGCTGGAA
>JAYVRH010000356.1:0-5704 GCA_043776495.1 Cyclobacteriaceae bacterium | reverse complement strand
AGTACATGCACAATGCCCTTCATCTGAATCAGGGCAATCTTTTTTTTAGCGAAATCTCACAATTGTCTGGCGTCGCTAAAACGGAATGGAGTTGGTCGTGCCTCTTATCAGACTTTGACAACGATGGCAACCGGGATATTTTTGTCGCCAATGGATACAAACGTGATGTCTTTGATGGTGATGTTCAACGAAAATTGGCAGCTTTTGTAGAAAGAAACAGAGACAAGTATCAGTCTCCGGGTGAAATGTTGCAAAAAGGATTTAAGGAGTTTATCGATGTCTATGAACCAATTAAAGTCAGGAATTATCTATTCCAAAATAAGGGCGATTTGCAATTTGAAAATGTAGGAGATCGCTGGGGTTTTAACGATACGAGCTTTTCAAATGGTGCTGCCGTTGGGGACCTTGACAATGATGGCGATCTTGACATGGTGGTAAATAATCTTGACGACGAGGCATTCTTATATGAAAATACTTCTTCGGCCCGCAATAATTTCTTAAAGATCAAACTCCTCGGGCCAGATGGAAACAGGGATGGGATTGGGACGAAGGTTACTTTGTATTTGGCTGACCAACTCCAATATTTCGAAAATAAGACCGTGAGGGGATACCAATCATCCAACGATCCTATTGTTCATTTTGGCCTTGGCAGACTTTCAATGGTTGACAGCATCAAGGTCGTATGGAATGATGGAAGGGAAAGCCATTTAAAGAGTCAGGCGGCAAATCAAATGATTCAAGTCAAATATGATCAGGCTGTTCAAAATAAAATAGGAGGGCCTCGGAAAGAAGTGCTGTTTCATGAATCAACAAAGGAACTGTTAAGCCAGAATTTTATCCATCATGAAAATGGATTCAATGAATATAAAGACCAGATATTATTGCCCCACATTTTTTCACGGAGTGGACCCTTTATCTCCACAGGCGACGTAAACAAGGACGGCGAAGATGATTTCTACATTGGAGGCGCGGCCGGCCAGGCTGGGAATTTGTACCTGCAGAAAAATGGCAAACTGATACGGCAATCAATCTCTGCCTTCGAAAAGGACAAGGCCTTTGAAGATATGGGCGCAGTATTATTTGATGCAGACCAGGATGGTGATGCCGATTTATATGTGGTCAGCGGTGGAGGTGAGTATTTGGAAAATTCAGAGTTCTATCGGGACCGGCTTTACCTGAATGATGGCAAGGGGAATTTTGTCAAGGCTGAACTTCCCGCGTTGAAAAGCAGCGGCTCGTGCATCGTTCCTTACGATGTGGACGGGGATGGTGACTTGGATTTGTTCAGGGGTGGGCAGGTAGTTTCCGGAGCCTACCCAAAGTCTCCCAAAAATTATATTCTAATAAATGAAAAGGGAAAGTTTATCAATGCGACAGATAAAATGGCGCCAGGGCTTTCAGATGTTGGCATGGTCAATTCAGCCGCATGGGTGGACTTGAATGGTGACAAGAAATCTGAATTGGTGATCGTAGGAGAGTGGATGCCGGTCACAGTATTTGAGCTTCGGGACAATAGGCTCGTCAACGTCACCCCAGAGTATGGAATGGAGAATACAGAAGGTTGGTGGAATAAAGTCATTGCGGATGATCTGGATGGCGATGGAGATCAGGATCTCATCATCGGTAACCTGGGTGAGAATTATAAATTTAAAGCGAGTCGGGAAAAGCCATTTCAGGTATTCGCCAAGGATTTTGACGGGAATGGCACCAATGACATTTTCCTTGCCAGATATTATCAGGATACTTTACTGGTGCCCATCCGGGGAAGGGAATGCACATCTCAGCAAATGCCGGGGATTGCGCAAAAATTTCCTACCTATAACTCCTTCGCTACTTCAGATCTTCCAGGGATATTGGGCACTGACATAAAAAATGCAATACATGGCCAGGCGCACCTTTTCTCGAGCGTCATGTTGATCAATGACAATGGTAAATTGATCGTCAAAAGGATGCCAACGGAGGTCCAGCTTTCAACCATTAATGGAATCATTGTTCGTGATTTCGACAACGATGGCAAGAAAGATATTTTGGTGGCAGGAAATAAATTTGACGTAGAAGTTGAAACTACTCCGGCGGATGCCTCACCTGGTGTTTTGATGAAGGGCATGGGCGGCTTAAATTTCAGATGCTTGAAGCCGTTTGAAAGTGGATTTTTTGTTCCATACAACGTAAAGGACATTCAACTGATCAAAACAAGAGATACCTGGTCCGTCTTGGTGAGTGTCAACAATGATGCGCTGCGGGTATTCACTACATCCCCTCCCGCCGGGCACAAAAAAATAGCATTGGCGAAATAGTTCAAAAGATACTTTGTTGAGAAATCAAATTATACTCCTGGTAGTCACCGCCATTGCATCCATGCTCTCAGCATGTGTTTCCCATCCTGAATCGAAAAAGGAGGGCGGACATCTTAATCGTCTTGCACAAGCGAGCAGTCCGTACCTTAAGGAACATTCGGATAATCCCGTTGATTGGTATGAATGGGGAGCGGAGGCGCTGGAGAAAGCAAAAAATGAAGGTAAGCCGCTGATTGTGAGCATAGGATATGCATCCTGTCATTGGTGCCACGTGATGGAGAGGGAATCCTTTATGGATACCGCGGTGGCCAGGCTGATGAATGAAAATTTCGTCTCTATAAAAGTGGACCGGGAGGAGCGTCCTGACATCGATCAGATCTATATGACCGCTGCTCAATTAATTACTGGCAGCGGAGGATGGCCATTGAGTGTCTTTGCCTTGACTGACGGAAAACCATTTTATGTTGCAACCTATTTTCCGAAGGAGGAGTGGAAGAAATTGCTGGGTCAGATAGTAAGCGCGTATAAAAAAGATCATGACGATCTGGTAAGGCGAGCCGAAGCATTGACAAGAGGTATTCGGAAACCCGAGGTGACAATGTCATTAGGAGATGCACAAGCACGTTATACCCAAAAGACTTATGAGGGGATTTTTGAGTACTGGCAATCTCACCTTGATTTCGAAGCTGGCGGCCTCGCGGGCGCCCCAAAATTTCCAATGCCGGTTGCCTGGGAATTCCTGCTGCAGAACCATTATCTCACAGGAAATAGGAAAGCATTGGCAATTGCAGTAACCACGCTCGGTGAAATGGCCAAGGGAGGCATTTATGATCAGCTTGGCGGAGGTTTTGCGCGCTATTCAACAGATTCATTGTGGAGGGTGCCTCACTTTGAAAAAATGCTGTACGACAATGGGCAGCTCATAAGCCTCTATGCCCATGCATACCAATTGACACATCAAGCGACGTTTGCTGACATCATCCATCAATCATTGGATTTTATAGAAAGGGAAATGACAAGTCCGGAAGGTGGCTTCTACTCCTCGCTCAACGCTGACAGTGAAGAAAAAGAGGGAAAGTTCTATGTATGGACCAAAAAGGAGATTGAAAGTCTTCTGGATAGGAAGACATCGGCATTGTTTATAGACTTTTACAACGTAACGGATTCTGGAAATTGGGAAGAGGAAAAAAATATTCTTCATCAAAGAATGTCAAGTGAAAACTTTGCAAGGAAGCATTCAATCAAGGAAGCTGAATGGGTAACGATATTAGGTGAGGCTAAGAAAGTTATTCTTACCCACCGGAACAGACGCATTCGTCCTTCTCTGGATGATAAAATTCTAACCTCCTGGAATGCGCTCATGTTAAATGGCTATGTCGATGCTTACTTTGCCACGGGGCACCAGAAATACCTCCCTATTGCGTTGAAGAATGCCCACTTCCTGGATCACAAAATGGTTCGTGATGACGGAAGGTTGTGGAGAAACTATAAAGACAACGAGCCATCGATAGACGCTTTTCTGGATGACTACGCTCTTCTGGCGAAAGCCTACATCCACCTCTACGAAGCAACATTTGATATCCATTGGCTTGAGCGCGCACGGATGATTGCTGATTACGCTGTTTCTCATTTTCGAGACCCGCAGACCGGCTTCTTCTTCTATACTTCAGACAACGCTACGAATCTTGTTGCTCGAATAATGGAATTGACAGACAATGTGATTCCCGCCTCCAATTCAGTTTTGGCGGAAGTGCTGTTTCGTCTTGGAGAATACTACGACCTGGACTCATATCGCGAAATGAGCAAATCCATGTTAAACCAAATTGCATCGGTGATGGATAAGAATGGCCCATACTATGCCAACTGGGCGAGCTTAATGGGTTTGATTGCTTATCAGCCTTTTGAGGTTGCCCTCATGGGAGCGGATGCTGTTGCAAAGGCGAAACAGATGCAACAAAACTACCTGCCAACGGCAATATTCATGGGTGGTGAGAAAGAAAATCTTCCGTTATTGGAAAGAAAATATGTGAAAGGAAAGACCATCATTTACGTGTGTCGGAACAAAACTTGTAAACTACCTGTAGACGATGTTAATAAAGCCATGGAGCAACTTAAATAGAGTTGTTTTGACGATGGAGCGGTAGATATGGTCCGAGCCGACGGCTCTCATCTCATGATAGAATTTGACTGTGGTGGATGGACTGAAGTCCATCCTTACAAAATTGGTCGAGCCTCCGGCTCGTACGGGAGTTGATGAAATTAGTAGTTCCGGAGGAACGATAAATATTATAGCAACGGACTTCAGTCCGGTGCCAGGTCCAGCGAAAGAAGAATGAGTTCCGTAGGAACGGTGCATATCTGGGCGCAAGACATGTCGAGCCTAAGGCTCTTTGTTGATGCTGCACTTGATCGTATGGACTGGAAGTCCAGCCTTACAAAATTGGTCGAGCCTCCGTCCTTAAAAGTGCCCCTTTTCTACCAGTTGCCTAAAAAACCTTTCCAACCTAACAAGTTGGGGCACAAAAACTTTTAGATTTGACAAAACCTTCAATTCAACCATGAGCCATGAAAAATAGTCTTTTTATTTCGGTCCCAGTATTGGTCTTGTTCTTTCTCAGCTCATGCACAACAAGTACCCACAAGAATGCTGGTGATATTCCGACAGATTCCATCTTCATTGCAAAAGGTCAGATGATTTTCTCACAAAATTGTTCGGCTTGTCACAATTTTAGACAGGATGGCATAGGTCCTCAGTTGGGAGGGTTGACGGCGGAAGTCTCCCCTGAATGGATTAAAAGTTTTATCAAAGATCCGAAAGCTATGATCGATGCCGCAGATGAGCGGGCGCTGGGCCTTTATGAAAATTTTACTACCATCATGCCGCCCTTTAACAGTTACTCGGATGACGATATCAACGGGATCATTGCGTTTATCCATACGAAGAAGGCACCCGATCCAAGGAAATCGAAAAAGGATCCCAAAGCATTGAAGAATCCCATTCCCGAGCCCATACCGATGTCAGATCTGGTGGTCAATATTGAACTGCTTACACAAATACCTCCTTCCAGCAATGAAAACCCGTTGACCCGCATTGCGAAGATGGAGGTGCAGCCAAAGTCTAAGGAATTATTTGTGATGGACCTCCGGGGTAAGTTGTATCACTTGAAAGGAAACCAGCCAGAGGTCTATTTCGATATGGCAAGCGTTCGCCCTAATTTCATAAACATGCCTGGACTCGCAACCGGCTTTGGGAGTTTTGCTTTTCATCCTGAATTTGCGAAAAATGGAATCTTGTACACCTCGCACACGGAATCACCTGGATCGGGCAAAGCCGACTTTGAATACCCCGATTCAATTAAAGTGACTTTACAGTGGGTGTTGTCTGAGAGGAAGACAAAACAACCTGG
>JAYVRH010000355.1:0-1788 GCA_043776495.1 Cyclobacteriaceae bacterium | reverse complement strand
GAAAGTGTCCAGCATAACAGCCAACTCCTTTGTTTCTTTTGCACCAATGCTTTTCTCCACGGTGCCAGGGTGAGGGCCATGAGGTAATCCACCTGGATGAAGTGTGAAAGAGCCGCGCTCAATGCCTCTGCGGCTCATGAAATTTCCTTCTGCATAATAGAGCACTTCATCGCTGTCAATATTGCTGTGGTTATAAGGGGCCGGAATGGAAAGAGGATGATAATCAAACAGCCTCGGCACAAAAGAGCAGATCACAAAATTACGACCCTGAAAGGTTTGATGTACAGGAGGCGGCTGATGAATGCGACCAGTGATGGGTTCAAATTCATGTATAGAGAAAGCGTAGGGAAATAGGAAGCCATCCCAGCCGACCACATCCAAAGGGCTATAATCATAATAGTATTGATGCAAATAACCCTGTTTTTTGATCTTCATGAGAAACTCACCCTTCCTTGTATCGGGCATCAGTTCTTGTGGTGGGCGTATGTCGCGTTCGCAATACGGCGAATGCTCCAACAGCTGTCCTAATTGGTTCCGATATCTTTTTACGGTCTCAATGGGAGAGACGGATTCAATGATCAACAATCGCAATGGACCTTCATCGAATTCGAGTCTGTAAATGACAGTACGGGGAATCACCACATAATCACCCTGGCGGAAATCGAGTCTGCCAAATTGTGTGAAGAGTCGCCCACCTCCTTCGTGGATAAACAGAACCTCATCTCCTTCGGCATTTTTATAGAAATAATCCATCGAGCGTTTCGTGGGCGAACAAATTGCCATTGAACAATCGTTGTTCAATAACAATACTTTGCGCGCATCCAGGTAGTCCACTCCTGTAGTAGCCACTTTTGACGTATTTAGATGGGTTTGGCGAAGGTCGTAGCCTGCTAATTTTAGAGGACCATATTTCACAGAATCCGCTATTTTCTTGATTCGGGTGGGTGGATTGATGTGATACAAGATGGAATAGATCCCGGAAAAGCCCTCTGAGCTAACGACTTCTTCATGATACAAACTTCCATCCGGTTGGCGGAACTGTGTGTGGCGCTTTGCGGGAATTTGCCCCAGGTGATGGTAATACATCTTAATCCGATTTATATCACAATTTATGCAAAAGCCCCATGCGGGGTGTCACGAGTTGCTTAAATTCCAGGAATGCCGCCAGAATCAAGTACGATTCTCTACATTTTAACCCTATTCAAATCGGGTATTCTGTCAAACAGTCTGATGGCCTGTTGCAGCACCTCATTGGTTTCGTTGTAGATAGGATAGAAGCCTTCGTTGTTCCAAACTCTGCGGGCGATTTGTGCTTTGATATTAAGTTGAAAGATTTTTTTGTGGGCCTCAAGGTTTTTGTAATCGGCTGGCACTTTGTTCCCTTCGCCTACTTTCACCAGACTTTTGAGCATGGCTTCAGTAATGTCAAAATTCCGAAAGTATTTTTCATATCCCATTTTCTTCAGTTCTTCCTTATGGTTGTTTGTATAGTTAAAGGTGTATTCCTGCATGGAATTGGAGATGTATAGCTCATTGAGGTAATGACTGTTTTGGGTCGTGTCCAGCGGCACGAAATAATCCGGCATGATCCCGCCACCACCATATACCGAACGACCATTGATCGTGTGATATTTAAGAGAGTCCTTAAACTTGATGCTGTCAGCATGAAAAAACTCACCACGACGGTAGCGCTTTACCATGTCTTTGGAATATTCCTCCATGTCACCATAAGGCTTTTGAATGGACCTGCCACTCGGAGTATAATACCGTGAAATGGTGAGCCGCAAT
>JAYVRH010000354.1:0-1790 GCA_043776495.1 Cyclobacteriaceae bacterium | reverse complement strand
AATGTATCACCCCCGTTATAGTAAAATTGATATATTAACCCGAGCGTCAAAGCACCGACGAGTCGCACCGTCAAGGCAGGCATAAAATAACGCCGGTTGGTTGCATCTGTCGCATAAGGTCGCAACAGATAGGCCCCTGTATACACAACTAGTATGATAATTGGTGTAACAACAAAATCCCTTAATTCCATAGACCGGGGCTAACTTTTCTCAAACACATCGAGCCGGGCAATCTTCCAGATTCATTTTTCAGAAGCCTCCGTCTCTCAAATTCATGAAACTCTGTTTTCTGAATTTATCTGCTCAATTATTTCTTGTATAAGCGCTCAAATTCCCTGCTTCTGATTGAACATTGAGTTTCCTTAATCCGTCTTTCAGGTTAATCGTATACCGCCAACCCAGAGCCACCAACCTCGACACATCCATCAACTTCCTCGGCGTCCCATCCGGCTTCGTCGTATCAAATTGAATTTGACCTTTATATCCCACGATCTCACAAATCATTTCAGTCAATGCTTTGATCGACAAATCCACTCCAGTCCCCACATTGATAAACCCTGCTTCATTATATTTCTCCATCAAAAACAAACACGCCTCCGCCAGGTCATCCACGTGCATAAACTCCCGCATCGGCTTGCCTGTGCCCCACACCGATACCGTTTTTTCACTTTTTTGCTTTGCATCATGAAATTTTCGCAGCAATGCAGGTATCACATGCGATGTCTGTAAATCATAATTATCATTCGGGCCGTAGAGGTTTGTAGGCATGGCCGAAATAAAATTGCATCCATACTGACTCCGGTAAGCATCACACATCTTAATGCCTGCAATCTTTGCAATGGCATAAGGCTCATTGGTAGGTTCCAATAACCCTGTTAAAAGATATTCCTCCTTCAAGGGTTGAGGTGCCAAGGCCGGGTAAATGCAAGAGCTCCCTAAAAAAAGAAGTTTTTTTACGCCTGCCTTGTACGACTGGTGAATCACATTGCTTTGAATCATCAGGTTTTCATACAAGAATTCCGCCCGGAAAGTATTGTTGGCCACAATGCCACCCACCTTGGCAGCAGCCAGAAAAACGTATTCCGGTCTTTCTTGAACAAAGAATTTTTCAACTGACTTTTGATCCCGAAGATCCAACTCCGTTGAAGTCCTCAACAAAAGATTTTCAAAACCATTTTGCTGAAGTTTGTTGACAATGGCGGACCCCACCATGCCCCTGTGTCCTGCCACGAAAATTTTGGAAGACGCGATCATGATTCCTTGTTCCGCGTAAGGGAGTAGCCGCTTTTCTTCAGTAAAACTTCCTGCTGAAATAGTTCAATGTCTTTGGATACCATTTCTTTCACCATCTCACTCAAAGTATAGGTGGGTTGCCATCCTAATTTTTCCTTTGCCTTGGTGGCATTGCCTAGTAATAATTCGACCTCAGTAGGACGATAGTAACGTGAATCAACTTCAACCACTGTTTGACCTTTCTTAACTTTTAAGTCTGAATTTTTAGCCGAATCAATAATACCCACTTCATTGCTCCCTTCGCCTTTGAAAGAGATTACCATTCCGGCAGCTTCAAAAGCCATTCTACAAAAATCCCTAACGGATGTTTTTTTTCCGGTTGCAATGACAAAGTCCTCCGGTACTGAATGCTGAAGCATTCGCCACATGGCGTCCACATAATCTTTCGCATGCCCCCAATCCCGTTCAGCATTGAGATTTCCCATAAATATCTTTTCCTCAAGACCTAAAGCAATCTGGGCGACCCCCCTGGTTATTTTTCGCGTGACGAATGTCTC
>JAYVRH010000353.1:0-5729 GCA_043776495.1 Cyclobacteriaceae bacterium | reverse complement strand
TCTTCCATCTTCAATCCAATGAAGTGTTTTTGCTCCGCCTTTGAGACCTTTGAAATCTGTAAGTGAGAAGATTTCTTGTTCCCTTCGGCATCGGTTACTTCACCAAAGAGATTATCGTTCTCTCCGCTCACTTCGGGATAGGTAATGTTGCCAAATTGCCTCCTTACATTTTCAAGGGTCTCATCCAGCACCTTTTGATCGACCTCAATCACATTTGATTTTATGTTCACCTTGGAGGAAACATCCACCTGAAAATCTTCTACAAGGCCAACCTGAAATTCAAATTCAAAATCCTTTTGGGTTTCCCAATCAATGAGTCTGGCTTTTTCATGGTTGGGGAGAGGATCACCAAGAATGTTAAGTTTTTTCTCCTTGATGTACTCAGACACCGAGTTGGAAAGGAGTTGATTTACCTCTTCCACAAGGATTGACTTTCCATACATTTTCCTCACCACCCCGGAAGGAACTTTACCTTGCCGGAACCCCTTGATGTTCATTTTGCGGGAATACTCCTTTACTTTTTCTTCAACCCTGGGTTGATAATCGCTTTGGCTAAGCGTGATCTTTATTAGCCCATCGGTAGGCGAGGGTTGGTCCAGTGTGATATTCAAGGGTCTAAATTTTAGTTACTTAATAATTGTTGATGGTTGTTCGTTGATGGTTGTTCGCTGGATTTCCCCAGCAACGAACAACCCAACGAACAACTATTCTGTGCGGATGAAGGGACTCGAACCCCCACGCCTTACGGCACCAGATCCTAAGTCTGGCGCGGCTGCCAATTACGCCACATCCGCCTTTGCCCACCTTAGCCCAGACTTGTCGGGCGTGGGTTTCAGCTTTATTTCGTCCATCCGTCTTAGCTTTCGCGAATCCGGGCAACCCCTTATCTTGATACCTTAGTCTTGGCCTGTTACGAGGAGGCTCCAAACAAGCCAAAACAAAGTTTTTCCGAAAGGGAGTGCAAATTTAGAGATTATTCGTTAGCATAGAAGTCGCAAAGGAAAATCTACGTGGTTACTACAGCCGTCATTGATTCTGTTGAGGAGAAAAGGGAAATCATAAATCGCTACAGGCGGCTGTTGCGCAAGGCGAAACCTATTCTCAAGGCGGACGATGCCAAACGGATCAAGCGCGCCTTCACTTTGGCCCTCGAAGCGCACAAAGACATGCGCAGAAAGTCGGGTGAGCCATTCATTTTCCATCCTTTGACTGTCGCGGAGATTTGTGTGGAGGAGATCGGACTTGGTACCACCTCCATCATTGCAGCCCTGATTCACGATGTGGTCGAAGACACGGACATTGAGTTGGCGGACATCGAACGGATCTTTGGCAAAAAGATCGCCAAAATCGTTGACGGTCTCACCAAAATACGGGGCGTATTCGAATACGGCACCTCCCAGCAGGCCGAGAACTTCCGCAAGATGCTTTTCACCTTGTCTGAGGACGTCCGGGTGATCCTCATCAAATTAGCCGATCGCCTTCACAACATGCGCACATTGGAAAGCATGCCTCGCAACAAGCAATTGAAGGTGGCTTCCGAAACGATTTACCTTTATGCACCCCTGGCCCATCGCCTGGGTCTGAATGCCATCAAGACTGAGTTGGAGGATTTGTACCTCCGATTTACAGACCAGGCGGTTTACCGAGACATCACCAACAAGATTGATGAGACCCGCGCTTCGCGCAATAAATTCATCAAACAATTTGTTACACCCCTCACGGATGAATTTGACAAGATGAAGGTAGAGTATGAAATTAAAAGCAGGCCCAAGTCCATCTTTTCGATTTACAATAAAATGCGTAAGCAGAACATTCCTTTTGAAGAGGTGTATGATCTGTTTGCGATCCGCATCATCCTCGACACACCCCTCGAGCAGGAGAAATCATCTTGCTGGCAGGTTTATTCTATCGTAACAGATTACTACACACCCAATCCGGATCGACTGCGCGACTGGATCAGCACACCGAAAGCAAACGGATACGAATCCCTTCACACCACTGTAATGGCAAAAAACGGCCAATGGGTGGAGGTTCAGATCCGCACTAAGCGAATGGATGAAATTGCTGAAAAAGGATATGCTGCCCATTGGAAATATAAGGACAGTGCAAGCAATCACGAGTCCAATCTTGAGAAATGGTTGGTGCGTGTGCGCGAATTGCTGGAACGACAAGATCTTACCGCACTGGAGTTCGTCGATGACTTTCGAGGCAATCTTTTTAATGAAGAAGTATTCGTCTTCACGCCCAAGGGCGAACTAAAAACTCTGCAAGTAGGTGCCACGGCCCTCGATTTTGCTTTTGAAATCCATACTGATATTGGCGCAAAGTGCATCGGTGCGAAAGTGAACCAGAAGCTCGTACCCATCAATCATGTACTAAAGAATGGTGATCAGATTGAAATCCTCACATCTTCCAAACAAAAGCCCAATGAAGACTGGCTTCGTTTTGTCGTGTCGCAAAAAGCCAAATCAAAAGTAAGGGACTTACTCAAGGAAGATAAGCGCCACGTGGCAGAAGACGGAAAGGAGATATTGCAACGAAAGCTCAAGCAACTGAAACTTGACGCCAACAGTCAGCTTTTCGAAAACATGAGGGCGTTTTTTAATGTCAACTCACAATTCGAACTCCATTATTCGGTTGGTGTTGGAAAAATTGGTCTCAATGAACTGAAACGGTTTAAGGAATTCAAACCAGAACCGACGCTACGGCACAAACCTGGAGAAGGTTTAGAGGCAAAAGCTCCTGAGCGTGAAATTCCAACCACTAAGGGTCAATATGATGATATACTGCTGATCGGAGAGGACATGGATGTGGTGGAGTATAAGTTAGCGAAATGCTGCACACCCATCCCGGGAGATGAAGTCTTTGGTTTTGTGACCGTGAGTGAAGGGATCAAAATTCATCGCACCAACTGTTTAAACGCTCCTGAGCTGTTGTCGAATCATAACAATCGCGTAATTAAGGCCAAGTGGACATCGCAACACGAAGTTGCTTTCCTTACGGGATTAAAAGTTGTGGGAACGGATCGCGTGGGGTTGATCAATGATGTCTCCAAGATTATTTCTGAAGAATTAAAAGTCAATATGAGTTCGATTTCCTTTCGCACCGAACAAGGGATATTCGAAGGTGAAATTATGCTCTATGTTAACGATACACGTCATCTGGATTTGCTTATCAGCAAGCTGGAAAAAGTAGAGGGCGTGGTGAAAGTGGCTAGATTTGATTCAGCAACTATAAACAGGCAGTGAGTTCAAGCAAAGGAATGATTACGCCTATAATTTTTGAAAGCTTGCTAATTTTATGGGTGAGGTTAAATCCGCGTATGCTGGAAGAACAGGTCGCCTTGCCAGGCTATGGAATTTCATAAAGGGGTAAGAAATTGGAAGCGCAGAGCAGGTAAGATATGGTTTGAACATTCTTTGTAAGATTAATAAGGCAAAAACTATATTTACGCCAGCATATGCCTTTGAACCCAAAACTCTACGATGAAGTCAAAAGAATCTTTGTTGCCTACTTAGAGAGCAAGGAACTCCGCAAGACACCTGAGCGCTATGCCATTCTTGAAGAAATATATTCCTTAGATGGTCATTTTGACGTGGAGTCACTCTTTGTGAGCATGAAAAACAAAAATTATACGGTGAGCAGAGCAACCGTTTATAATACCCTTGATCTACTGGTGCAATGCGATTTGGTGACACGCCACCAGTTTGGTCAAAACCAGGCACAATATGAAAAATCGTACGGCTCTCGCCAACATGATCACCTGATTTGCACCGATTGTCATGCGGTTGTTGAGTTCTGTGATCCTCGCATTCAAACCATTCAAAACACTGTACAAGAATTATTGCATTTCAATGTTATTCATCACTCCTTAATATTGTATGCTAGTTGTACAAAAACCAATTGTGAAAAACGTAAGTCATGAATTTTGCACAAGAAATTAAATCAAACACCCTGATCCTCCGTATCTCCGGCGATTTGATCGGCGAGGACATTGGCACTCGCTTGGTAGAGTCCGTAAACGAGGCGGTTGGCCACAAAGTGATGACCTGTATTATTGATATTTCCGAACTACGATATATCAATAGTAGCGGAATAGGTGTACTGATTACCATTCTTACCAAGTTCAGAAATAAGGGTGGCGAAGTATATTTGATGAAACCTTCCGAAAGCGTTAAGAAGCTATTGGTGATCACAAAATTGAATGCCATATTTCAGGTCGTACAAACTGAAGAGGAAGCGTTGCGGCTTGCCAAAAAGTAATTCATAAGATTTGAAAGATTAGCCAGATAAGATGAAAGTAGATGTATTGCTTGGCCTTCAATGGGGAGACGAAGGTAAGGGAAAAATAGTGGATGTATTGGCACCTAAATATGATGTGGTGGCCCGTTTTCAAGGCGGACCCAATGCAGGGCACACGTTGGAGTTTGATGGCATCAAACATGTACTCCACCAGATTCCTTCTGGAATTTTTCGGGATAAGACGAGGAACGTCATTGGAAACGGAGTAGTTCTTGATCCTATTGTTTTCAAATCCGAGATTGAAAAGCTTCAGAAGTATAACCTGAATGTGAAGTCCAATCTTTTTATTTCCAAGAAAGCAACCCTAATCATACCTACTCACCGATTGCTTGATCAGGCGCAGGAAAAAGCGAAAGGCGAAGACAAAATAGGCTCGACACTCAAGGGGATTGGTCCTTCTTATCAAGATAAAATTGGAAGACAAGGTTTGCGGGTGGGTGATATACTTTCCGTGAATTTTAAAGTGAAGTTTCAAAAACTCGTCGATCTGCATTTGGAGATCTTGAAGAAACACGACATTGTTTTTAATTGGATTGAGTTGGAAGCCCAGTTCTTGGAGGCGGTAGCTTTCCTGAAACAATTCAAACTGATCGACAGTGAGTATTTCCTCAACCATGAATTAAAATCAGGTTCAACTATTTTGGCGGAGGGTGCTCAAGGCTCACTTCTGGATATTGATTTCGGAAGTTATCCGGTTGTCACCAGTTCAAGTACGGTGTCAGCCGGAGCTTGTACCGGGTTGGGGGTAGCGCCTTCTTGTATAGGAGAAGTCTACGGGATTTTTAAAGCCTACAGCACACGAGTTGGCAGCGGTCCTTTTCCAACAGAATTACTGAACGAGGACGGTGAGGCCTTGCGCAAGGAGGGAAATGAATTTGGTTCGACTACTGGCCGACCTCGCAGATGTGGCTGGATTGATTTGCCATCGCTGAAGTATTCCATTATGATCAATGGAGTGACTCAACTGCTTATGATGAAGGCCGATGTATTGAGTATTTTTTCTAAAATCAAGATTTGTACTCAATATCAATTGAGTGATGGCACTGTTACAGATCAGGTGCCCTACGAGCTGCTTAATGAGAATATCACACCCATCTATCATGAGGTAAAAGGGTGGCATTGTAGTTTGAAAGGCCTTGTTGAGCGCGAATTGCCTCTGGAATTGCAAGATTATATTGAGTTCTTAGAAAAGCGGTTGGAGGTGCCTATCTCCTTGATTTCCACTGGTCCTGACCGCACAGAAACCATTCATCGCTTCAGGCACCTGTCCTAGAACGTAGAAAATCTTCTAAAACAGCTTTTGTGTATCAAATTTAGCCTGTTATCTTTGCAGTCCGTTTTGAGAGAAATGGCCAAATCAGGAGGAATTGGGGGAGTTATGAGTTGAGGGGAAAACTTGACTTAACAGTTACCGAACCGAACTGAAG
>JAYVRH010000352.1:0-21780 GCA_043776495.1 Cyclobacteriaceae bacterium | reverse complement strand
CAAAGTCATCGAAGTATTTATTTCTGACCCCGTCGATTGCCTTCGCTTCGTTGCCTTCATATTGGGCAATGAGATTCCAATAAAGGGCACCTATCTCCCAATCCTCTATCATCAGTGTGCTTTCCTTTCCATTGTTGTCCACAAACTTGTATGAGAACTTATATGGAAGCTTCCTGACAACTTCGGCCTTTTCGTCCGTAGCGGAAATAAAAAGATTCAATTGTTGAAGACTTGCCAATTTGTCCTTGCTCCATTCGCGATCCGTGTCCTCTACGACGAAATCCTTTACTACCGTCGGCTTGAATACCGCCAGCGACGTCGAAATGTCCTTGTTCTTTGCCTCTGCGATTAATTCGTCGAGGTTGTAATATATTTTCCCGAGAACCAATTTTCTCCGTTCGTGCCAAGCGTCACCATCAGGCTTGACCTCTGACACAATTTTTATTTCCGTTTCATGTGAGACCGGACGAAAACTTTCTGGTCGAAAATCCTTTTCATTTTTGACAAGATCCATCTCGATCCATTGGTACTTGCTATACTGCTGCGCATAGGGCCGTTGTCTAAACTTGACAGGGTAAATTCTTATCCAGGTGCCATCTTCGCGAAAACCAGCCGTACAAACCAATTCATCGTATTTAAATGAAAGAGTCGGGTACGTTTTTACTGCTATCAGAACCTTCGTCAAGGCCATTGGCTAAATGTGTTGTACTTCATATTCGAACCCGGGCAAATGTTCAATCGCTTCTGCCAAATGTTTGCGATGACACTGACAAATATTTGCCTCGAAGCATGTTAAGGCAACACGTCCATTCTCTTTCAACAGATTTAGAATTTTCATTTGGGTGGTAACTGTTCGCGTCAGGTTCTTCCTTTTATATGCCACAAAGAGTTTGTCATAATCAACCTGACTATTTAACTCCTGTCTTAGCTCGGACTGGATACCGACCTCCGGTAAGTGAACATATTGAATGCCGAGGTTTTCGCAAAAGCGCATTAGCTGGCTCTTGCTGAATCCATACTTCATACTTAGCGGGTTGTTGCGCACATCCACCAAAACCTTCACATCATTTTTGATCAAGCGATTCAAGTACTCCTCCAAGCTGATTCCCTCATACCCGATTGTGAAAAGTACAGTAGCCTTTCCGTCCGGTTTGCTCGATTGAACAACATTGAATTCTCCTTCACTAAGTATTAATTTTGCTTTGATGCTGTTGATTGCCCAATAAGGATGATTAATGTATGTGTATTTCATCAGCGCGTTTGCATCCATCTGGCCGTACACATTCTTAATATGCGCAAGATGTTCTCCGTCGTCCCCTCGAAGGCTATCTAAATAACCCGTTCGTCCAGTTCGATTAAAATGAGTCTCGGTTTCTTTCAAGAGCCCCTTACCGACCATCGCCCTTATATCTGCGCTGGCAGAGTATGAGAAGCAACCATACAGGTATGGGATAAAGTCGTAAGCCCTTGCCGCTTGTCTTAGCGTGAACAGAAATAGCAATTTCTGCAAACTGATCTTGTCCAGTTTTCCGCCAAAAACCTCAAGAAGCGCTAGAATTATTTTTCTCCTGTAGAACACGACAACAAATTTAGGGATTTAATCTCTGTGACTCATTATAGCAAGCGTTAAAGATCATCTAGTATTTAACGACTGATTCATATTCTCTGTTGCTCAGTTTGCTGGGACGCTTGGTCTTTATATTTTGACCGAAGGATCCCCATATCCTCACTCACCTTCTTATCCAAAATCTTCGCATAGTGTTGCGTCGTTTTCAAGTTCCGGTGACCCAGCATTCTCCCAACTGTCTCAATCGGAACACCATTCGACAGCGTCACGGTAGTGGCGAAAGTATGTCGTGAAGTATGGAACGTCATCTTCTTGGTGATGCCGCAAGCGTCGGCAATCTCTTTCAGGTAATTGTTCATCTTCTGATTGCTCGATACTGGCAACAGACGATTACGGTGAACGCAGAGTGGATAGCCTTTGTACTTGTCGAGGATTGCCAGAGCCGGCGGTAGGAGTGGGACACGAGTCGGCGTATCGGTCTTCTGGCGATTGGTCCAAATCCATTTCTCGCTGTCGATTCCGGTGGTGATGTCGTCCCTCGTCAACTTTTCTACATCGGCATAGGCCAAGCCGGTATAGCAGCAGAACACAAAGATGTCGCGTACCTGGGCGATGCGTTGTATGGGGAAGTCTTTCTCAATAATGGCATCCAATTCCTCTTGAACAAGGAACGGCCTCTCGATTTCACGTTTCGCCATCTTGAAACCAACAAATGGATCACGGGAAAGCCATCCGTTGTTCATGCAGATGTGAACGATTTTTTTAAAGTTCGACAAGTACTTCACTGTTGTGTTGTGCTCACACTTCCTGATGGTCTTCAACCAGAACTCATAGTCAGCGATGAATTCGAATTTCATTTCCTTGATATCCATATCATCTTTCTTGTACTTCCACTGAATGAACGATTGCGTGTGCCGATAGGAGGTTTCATAACGCTCCAATGTCAGTGGAGAGAATTCTCTGTTCACCAGCTGCGCCATTTGCTTGTTATGCTGGTCAAAGATCTCCATTAGCATCCGGGGCTTTTCGAGGGACTTGCCATCCCACTTGCATTTCATGTTCTCGATGGTGATCGGCTTCCCTTCCGTCATTAGCTCGCGCTGCAGGTCAAATGCTCGCAGCTTGAAAGCATCGAGGCACTTGTTCAGCTTCTTTGCTTCCTCATTACTTCCACTGATTTTCTCGCCTGTCCAATCGGCGGACTTCACATAAATATTGGTGTGAAGGCTCAGCCTTTGCATGCCGATTACTACTCTCATGTAGAGCGGTACTAAACCGTCCTGTTTCGCCCGCGCTCTCCGCGCAAAGAATCTTACTGCAATTGTCTGTCTCATAACTACTGGGTTTAATGTTTCAAAATTGGGTCAACCCAGGCACTGAAATCAAGATGTTCAATTGGTGAACCGCTTCATTCAGTGTGTTGATACTTTACTGGTGCCACTAACTTTTCCAGGAAGTCAGTGGCACCTAATGGCACCAAACAGGTCATAAACCTTGATTTTAGATGGATGGTCTGGAAAGCAAAAGCCCCGAAATCATAGGATTTTCGAGGCTTTGATTTTGCTTGACTGAATGTGAGCAGAGGAGGAGGGATTCGAACCCCCGGAACCCGTGAAGGTTCTCCGGTTTTCAAGACCGGTGCAATAAACCGCTCTACCACTCCTCTGTATAAGGTTATTCTTGTAAAGGACTGCAAAAATAACGGTTTGAATCAAACGACAAAACTGGCCCAACATTTTGTCTCACCAGGCGAAGGGCCAGTGTTGTGCTCACTCTTCACTGAAATCCGGAAGGTCTTTTTGATTTCTTTTGCCGTCAAGGGAATTGTTGAGGCCATTACCATCCGTGGATCCATTGCAAATAGAAAGAAAAAAACAGATCGCACACAGCTCAAAAGGCGTACAAAATTAACGGAGGAATTCGGATAGATTTGTTTTTTTTGCTAAAACCTTTAATTCCTTCAATGGAGTTTAATAATGAAGACCCTGAAAAAACAAACCCAAAAAGAGAAGCCCAATTTTTTTGAAGATGTTTATGAAGTGGTAAAACTCATTCCAAAGGGACGAGTAACGAGTTATGGCGCCATCGCCAGGTATCTCGGCACTGCCATGAGTGCGCGGATGGTAGGTTGGGCCATGAACGCTGTGCCTCCCGGGAAAAAAATTCCGGCCCACCGTGTTGTTAATAGCCAGGGACTTCTCACGGGAAGACATCATTTTAACCCGCCGTCAGCAATGCAGGAACGATTGGAAAAAGATGGCATTAAAATAAAGAAAGATGCCGTGCAGGATTTTGAGAAAGTTCTATGGGATCCTGCCAAAGAGCTTGAATAAAAATTCACTATCAGACCTGTTAGGTTTTTGGAAACCTAACAGGTCTGGGGAGTTTTATACCCTTTTACTTCCAGGAATTTCTTTTGAAGAGATAATCCAAAGCCCAAGGAATGTGAGGGCTCCGTTTAAGATCAACACTTCATTGCCGATCTTATAACCTGAAAACCACTCCGTTGAATTTGAGCTGATCCAAAAAGAAATCAGCGGTGAGATCACACAGATGAAAGGCACCAGCATGTCCTTTACCCGGCGTGTTGTAAACAAACCAAAGGTAAATAGTCCAAGCAATGGGCCATAGGTATAACCGGCCACCAGCAAAACGGTTTCAATCAATGAACGTTGATTAAGTTCTTTTGAAATCAGGATAATGACCAGAAATAGGATGGAGAAACTAAAGTGGACGATATTCTTCTGTTTTTTCTTTACGGTTTCAGGCTTGCTTTTAAAGTCCAGAAAATCAATGCAGAAAGAAGTGGTCAGCGATGCCAATGCGGAATCGGCGCTGGCATAGGAAGAGGCAATGATTCCAAGCAAAAAGAAAACGCCCGCCAACAGTCCGAATTCATTGAGTGCCAATCGCGGATACAACTCATCGCTATAGGCAGGCAATGCGATTCCTTTTGTTTGGCTGTAGATATAGAGAAGGGCTCCCAAAGTAAGAAACAACAGATTGACGATCACGATGGAGACCGTTAGCCAAAACATATTCTTTTGTGCTTCCTGTAAATTCTTACAAGTGAGATTCTTTTGCATCAGGTCCTGATCAAGACCGGTCATGGCAATGGCAATGAAAGCGCCCCCGAAAAATTGTTTTGGAAAAAACAATGTGCTGTTCACGTCATCGAAGAAAAATACCTTCGAGTAATCGCTGTCGCTGACAGTCTGAACCATGCCGATGAGGGTAAGGCCTAGTCTATCAGAAATTAAATAGACACTGATAATCACTGCGGACACAAGAAAAATTGTTTGAAAGGCGTCTGTCCAAACGATGGTTTTAATACCTCCTTTGAAGGTGTAAACCCAAATCAGGAAAATGGTGATGGCGACCGTTACATAAAAAGGCACGTTCCATGCATCAAAAAGAAAGAGCTGTAAAACGGTAGCAGAAAGGCATAAGCGCAAAGAAGATCCCATCGTGCGTGAAAGCAGAAAAAAGAAAGCCCCGGTCTTGTATGACCATGTATTGAATCGCTGTTCCAGATACGTATAAATGGAGATGAGATTAAGGCGGTAGTAGAGTGGCATTAGCACGGTGATGATCACGGCATACCCGATGATGTAACCGAGCACTACTTGATAATAGGAAAAGCCAACTTTTCCTACGCTCCCCGGAACGGATACAAAGGTGATCCCGGAAATGGAAGATCCGATCATTCCGAATGCAACCAGGTACCAGGGCGATTGCCGATTGGCTGTAAAAAAAGTGTCTGTGGTGGCCCCTTTAGAGGTAATGACCGAGATGATGATCAGCGCCGCGAAGTAAATCAGGATGATGGTAAGGACTAAGTAGGGGCTCATATGTTATTATGAAAGACCAAACTTGATAATTTTTTTTACTTTTGGAACCAGATTGCAACAAATTGTTATTTAAAGGAAGATGGGGAAAGTGGCGAAACCATTGTATCAGGAAGAGAAAGCAGTCGAGGTGCTGGAGGAAGAAATTGATGTGAAAGACCTCGTCGTATTTAATGACGATGTCAACACCTTTGATCATGTCACCAAAACCCTCATCCGGGTGTGTAAGCACACCCCTGAGCAGGCTGAGCAATGCACGATGCTGATTCACTATAAGGGAAAGTGTGCAGTCAAGACCGGCATGTTTGAAGAGCTCAAACCCATGAAAGACAGCATCTGCGAGGCGGGCATTGACGCGAAGATTCTTTGATCCAGACCCTGGCCTGATTTATTAGCGGAACATCGGTGGAATATCCCTCAAAACTTATTGAAGACGCTGTTAATGAAATAGCCAGGCTGCCAGGCATTGGAAAAAAGACTGCATTGCGCCTGGTCCTTCATCTGGTGAAAGAAAATGAAAACAAGACAGCCGCATTAACAGAATCGCTCAACAAACTTCGGGCTAACATCAAATTCTGCAGGATATGTCACACCATCTCCGATGAAGATGAATGTATTATTTGTCGAAGCCATCGGCGTGATCGTACGATGCTTTGCGTAGTCGAAGACAGCAAAGACGTCATGGCGATAGAAAATACATCTCAATATCGTGGTGTCTATCACGTGTTGGGGGGACTTATTTCCCCCATTCATGGCGTCGGCCCATCGGAGTTAAAGGTGGATTCTTTAATGGTCCGTGTTTCAGATCAAGGACGTGAAATCAAAGAGGTCATCCTCGCCCTCAGCCCCACGCTGGAGGGCGATACGACTGCTTTTTACATTCATCGTAAGTTGAAAGAATTTCCTGTTAAGATTACTTCTATTTCACGCGGCATCCCCATGGGTGGGGATCTTGAGTACGCCGATGAGATAACTTTGGGAAGGAGTATCACAGCCCGGATTCTTTTCAGTTAGGATAAATCTCCGGGTTGTTCATATCTCATCACAGAGCTCTGTCATGCGGTTGGTGTTGTCACCAACCGGTCCAGCGATCTACCGAGGTCGGTGACACTGCCGGACATATGGGTGCGCTGTCATGCTGTTGGTGTTTGGTGTTGTCACCAACCGATCTTGCATAAGTGTTCTGTGTAATTTAGTTTTGTGTGAGTGGTCGGTGACAACACCGACCACATGTTTTTCTGGGTAGTTATAAGTGTTCAGTATAATTTGTCAGGATGCCCCAATTGTCTATGTTTATGTTAGATCCATAAAACCTGGCTGATGAATATTGGTAGTCTTCTGCCTTCTTACAAAGACCAGCTTTGACTGGATTGCGGTGTATATAATCGATTTTCTGTTTTGCCACGAGCCGATTATACATTGTAGCTGCATAAGCCCGTCTCTCCCAAAAATGAAATTCTCTGTCTTTTTGAGTGCTTCGATAATGTTCCAGAGATGAATCATTTTTATCCATTAGGCTAAACTTGATCTGTTGTGCTGTGTATTTTAAAAACATTTGCTGAACATTTTTGCCCAACCACTGATCCTTCTTTCTCCAAACTAAATGAATATGATTGGGCATTAAAACGAATCCATATAGCCAAATGCGGTTATCTTCAACAAGAAATTTCAAGCTATCCATCACGATCTGTTTGTGCTCATCCCTCGCAAGGAGCATTTGCCAGTACAGACATGTTGCAGTTAAGAACTGCATCCTATTTTCCATAGTAGCAAAGTAAAGTACTCCCTGGTTGTCAGCTGACAAACAGTTTGTCCTGTTTACCTTACAAAATCAGTTTCGGGAATTCTACATATGGTCGGTGTTGTCACCGACCAGTCTGCTGCACCTCTATAACAACAAGTCCGCATAGGCTTCGGGCGGGTGTAATTCTTTCATCTTTTCACCTTCTATCTTCCGATTTTAATTGCGTTCTTTGACGCCAATTTACATATGGTCGGTGTTGTCGCCGATCATTAACTAAGAAGCCATGAATCGACTCTCCAACCGCATCGAATCCATCGA
Organism: Cyclobacteriaceae bacterium; assembly: GCA_043776495.1. Lineage (GTDB taxonomy): Bacteria > Bacteroidota > Bacteroidia > Cytophagales > Cyclobacteriaceae > ELB16-189. Next base: position 14,303 of record JAYVRH010000352.1, on the reverse strand, counting down.
AGAATCCGCCACCCTTGCAATGGCCTCCAGGGCCCGTGAGTATAAATCCCGGGGCATTGATGTCATTAACTTGAGTTTGGGGGAGCCCGATTTTAAGACCCCTCTTCACATTTGTGAGGCCGCGAAAAAAGCCATTGACGATGGAAAGTATTTTGCCTACCCTCCGGTGGCAGGATATCCGGATTTAAGGGAAGCCATTGCCGCTAAGTACCAGAAGGAAAATCAGGTTGCATACAAGGCTGAAAACATCGTCGTCTCCAATGGTGCGAAACAGTCCATTGCCAACGTTATGTTTTCACTGATCAACCCGGGAGACGAAGTCATTGTATTTGCGCCTTACTGGGTAAGTTATGATGCCATTGTCAGATTAGCGGAGGGCACCCCTGTGTTTGTTAAGGGTGGGATTGAAAATGATTTCAAAGTCACTGCCGCACAGTTGGAGAAAGCCATCACGTCCAAAACAAAGGCAATCATTTTTTCTTCACCTTGTAACCCCACCGGGTCAGTTTTTTCAAAGAAAGAATTATTGGAGATCGCGAATGTGGTGATGAAGCACCAGGGCTTGCTTATCATCGCTGACGAAATTTATGAACATATTAATTTCAGTGGGGAACAAGTAAGCATCGCATCCTTCCCGGGTATGATCGACCGTACGATCACCGTGAATGGTTTCGCGAAAGGCTTTGCCATGACCGGCTGGCGCGTTGGCTACATCGCAGCACCAAAATGGATTGCTGACGGTGCAAATAAAATGCAGGGCCAGCTTACTTCTGCCAACAGTTCGATCTCTCAACGCGCCGCACTGGCCGCCATTACGGGTGATTTGACACCCACATTGAAAATGGTGGAGGAATACCGTCACCGGAGAGAAATTGTCTACAACTTGTTAAAGGAAATTCCATGCGTGAAAGCGAATTATCCTCAGGGAGCGTTTTATTTTTTCCCAGACTTCAGTTTCTATTTTGGTAAGACAGATGGACAGCACACGATTAAGGACGGAGATGATCTTTGTTTGTATTTGTTGGATAAGTCTCATGTATCGTTGGTGCCGGGTGGAGCATTTGGCGACCCCAATTGCTTGCGGATCTCTTACGCGGCCTCTGAAAAAGATCTCAGGGAGGCACTTAAAAGACTCAAGGAAACGCTGGCAGGATTGAAAGCAACACATACACCACATGCAGTCGTGGCCTGATATTTTTTCAAAGTTCAAAGACCTAAAGGTCCTCATCATCGGCGATGTGATGGTGGATGCCTATATCTGGGGAGCAGTGGAAAGAATTTCTCCGGAAGCACCTGTTCCTATTATCAGCGTAAAAAAGCGTGACTTCCGTTTGGGGGGTGCGGCCAATGTTGCATTGAATGTGCTATCCTTAGGAGCAAAACCTGTGCTGTGTGCTTTGGCCGGACAGGATGCACAAGGAACCCGCCTTCTTCAACTGATGGAGGATAAAGGAATGAGTCAGCAAGGGATTGTGATCAGTGCTTCCCGGCCCACTACAGTGAAGGCACGTGTGATCGCAGCCCACCAACATGTCATTCGAATTGACGATGAGTCGGAGGCCGTGGCAACGCCTGGAGAAGAGAAAGAACTTCTAAATAGAATTGAGAAATTGTTGCCCACATGCCATGCTGTCATCTTTGAAGACTATGACAAAGGAGTGATCACACAAAAACTGATCGAAGAAACGGTCAAGCTCGCAAAATCGCTTGGCATCCCTACCATCGTGGATCCCAAAAAAAGGAACTTCCTTCGCTATAAAAACGTGACACTCTTTAAGCCCAACCTCAAGGAACTTAGGGAAGGATTGAAACTGGAGATTGAGGCCAATGACCAGGGTTCAATTAATCATGCCGTTGAACAATTGAAAAACAGACTTGGCGTAGAAGGAGTAATGTTGACATTATCGGAGCAAGGAGTTTACATTGATCACCAGAATCAAAAAGTAAAGTTGCCGGCCCATAAACGCGAGATTTCGGATGTGTCGGGGGCAGGTGATACGGTAGTGAGCATCGCTGCACTGTGCGTTGCGCTTGACCTTGGTCCTGAAAAAATCGCAGCTCTGTCAAATCTCGGTGGTGGCCTGGTCTGCCAATATGTGGGTGTAGTACCGATCAATAGAGAAGAATTACTGAAGGAAACTTCTACACTCTAAATCACGCGATTCTTGCTTTAGCCCTCTGTATATTCTCTTCAACGCGATTAAAGAATTTATTTCGTTCTTTTTCAGCTGTCACGCTGATCAAAACTGACCTCTCAATCATATTGTCTATGTGATCTTCTGTGATGTTGCAAAAATGCTCGTGGCTGGTCATTAATAGATTAAAGACATTGGTCGTAAGAAACGTAATCCTCCGGGAATCCAACTTGCAGAAGAAGGTGTTGGGTCCAATAAGCACATCGTTCAGATACACATCAAGCTTGGCGCCAGGCTCCGTAGTTCCATAAGTTTCTTTGGTGCCGAGCTCAGCCTGACGCTGTAAGTGGGTTGCCAATTTGGAGCAGTCATCCAATAGACCATAGGCTTCTTGTTTTTCAGAAAACATTCCACATTCATGCGCGTACTCAATTTGTCGCAAGGTCACAATCAGGATTTCATCTCCGATAATCTCGATGCTTGGAATGCTGGCGTACATCCCCCAGATTTTTTCACTCATCGAAATCAACTTGGCGTCTATCACATTGGGGTTATATTTTTTTGCACCAAGCTTTTCATCCCGCGCGAAGATTCGCATCCAAAAGTATATTTTGAATGCGGCAAGTCTTGGGAACTGAAAAAAATGAAAGATTGGAAGGTCTTTGGCATCATAAATCAATTCCTTTTCATGTGCAGCTGAACTCTTGATCATCTCTAATGTATCAATGATCGTGGCGAACCATTTTTCAATGGAGATATTTGCGACATTCAGTGCTTTAATCTGAAAAGTGACCCGGTCATTGGCGGGCATTAGGAAATCATCCACTGAGACCCCAAAATGTTTGGTGAGGACGGACACTTCACCGAGCGACAGGACTGTTTCTCCCCGTATCCGACGGTAGGAACTATCGCGGCTGATGCTCAGGATTTCGGCCAATTCATCTACAAAAGAAAGGTTGGGAGCCAGTTTGCTTTTTATTTGTTCAAGAAAAGCGGATTGAATACCATCGGTCACTGCCATGGGTGAATGCATTTATAGCTACAAATTTTAGTTAAAAATGATGGTTTTTGCAATTATCGCAAATGCAGAGTCCCCTTGCGGCCATCCATGGGATTTATTACTAAAATCATTTTTTCAAGGCGCAATCTTTAGAATTGAGCCTAGGTGAATGGAAAATATCTTTCGGGCAACAAAAAGCAAATTCTATGAAAGCCAATCCAAACCAACTGCCCCTGCGCAACCTTCATGAAAACCTTGCGCTCATTCTGTTCATGTCCATCTTACTGATTGTGTCTTTTTTTCAGGATGCAAGGGCGCAGACAGCAACCACATCAGGAAACGATCCCTACTTTCCGGGCAAGCATAAGTTTAGCGCAGGTTTCATTACAACCTTCCGCGGCAGTTCTGTTCCGGCTCCGGTGATGATTGGTGATGTTGCATACGGTCTCAGCAATCGTTTCTCCCTTGGCATCGTGGGTGGCACAACCGGAACCTTTTCGGTGGTTGGCACAAAGCTCGCGGCCAGGCTGTACGACCACAAGAGCTTTAGACTCTTGTACCGCATGAGTATGATCTACTATCCGGAACGAAAGGGAACTTATCTATTCGATAAGACGAATCAGAACATCATGCCTTGGATGCTCACCATGGGACTCCTCGACGGACAATGGCAGATGAAAAACGGACTGCGCCTGGCGGCAGGAATGGGTCTCCTTGAAACACATTGCATTGATGGGATGATGAACCTCATCCTTGGCCGGAAACCTGATGCTGAAGAAAAAGAGGATGAATCGCCCTTTGAATTGTTCAACACCTTTCAAACAAGTGTATCCATTCCCCTATCTAAGAAACTTACTCTTCGACCGGAAGCCATCATGATTTTTCAAGGAACAAATCTCGTGCATGGAGATGAGCACAAAGTCAGGCCGGTAAACCTTTATCTCAACATGGTCTATAATTTTTGAAGAGAATATTCGCAACAAGATTCTGACATAAACAATATGAAAAAGCTCCTGGTCTTCCTGCTTACGCCCACAATACTGTTGTCGGCGTTTATGAATGCAGCCAGCGGACAGACAGAAATTCTACAAAGAGCAACACAGCACAAATATGGGCACATCATAAAGTTGGTCAATGGAAATAGTATAAAGGGATCAATCGTAAGATTTGACAGTCAACAGGTTGTATTTCAGCGTCCGGGCCGCAACCGAAGCGTCTATAAAATTAATATGTATGGAATTAAATCAATTAAAATTCAAAGTAACGGAACAAGTGGGCGCGGATTCTTTCTGGGGACTATTGCCGGCGGTTTATTGGGAGGAATGATTGCTCATGCTTCTTATGAAGAACACACGCCGTGCAATTGTTTCGATAATATTTCTAGTAAAACTGGCGATGTCATCATAGGTGCATTTGGAGGAGTGTTGGTTGGAGGTATTACCGGGGCGATCATTGGTTCCCAAACATCTGTAAAGAAGTTTCGGATCAACGGTGACCCGATGGCATTCGAAAGAGCAAGAATAGCTTTTAAAGAGTTTCAAAATCAGAAATAAGTTGACCTGTAAAATAAGCTGTCACCAAATTCCATGAAAACAAAAATCTCAGTTTTCCTTTTTGCCCTAATCAGCATGACAAAAGAAGCCTCCCTGATCTTCCTGCTGCTGCCCTTCCTAGGAATTGCACAAAATATAACACAAACCGTAAAAGGCAAAGTAATAGAGAAAGAATCACACTTCCCTTTGATCGGGGCAACGGTGATTCTTTTGTCCGACTCAACGAAACTGAATGGCACCACAACAGATGTGGAGGGCAACTTCCGAATTGAAAGGGTACCCATTGGACGACATAAATTTAAGGTCACGTTCGTAGGCTATCATGATGCGATTCTTTCGAATGTGGAGGTAAGTTCATCCAAGGAGGTTGTATTGAATATTCCTTTGGAGGAATCGGCAGTAGGATTGTCGGACGTCACGGTTTACGCATCGCGCGACGGCGATGTATCCAATGAAATGGCACCCGTGAGCGCCCGGTCTTTCACCGTGGAGGAAACAGAACGCTATGCCGGTAGCCGTGGAGATCCGGCACGGATGGCTTCCAACTTTGCTGGCGTGCAGGGCGCCGATGATTCACGCAATGATATTGTCATCCGGGGAAATTCTCCGCAAGCCCTGCTGTGGCGGATGGAAGGAATCAACATCCCCAATCCGAATCATTTTAATATTCCGGGTACGGCAGGGGGTCCGATATCCATGATTAACAACAAGACACTTGCCAACTCTGACTTTTTCACCGGTGCCTTTCCCGCTGAGTATGGAAATAGTGTATCGGGATCTTTTGACCTTAAACTCCGGAATGGCAATAATGAAAAACATGAAACCAGCGCCCAGTTTGGATTCTTAGGAACAGAATTTTTTGCGGAAGGGCCTCTTTCCAAGAATCACACATCATCTTACCTGGTATCCTATCGGTATTCTACATTGGCCATATTCAATAAGTTGGGAATTGATATCGGTACGAATGCGATTCCCCGGTATCAGGACATGGCCTTCAAATTCAATTTTCTGCAGAAAAACAGGAGTATGATTTCAGTTTTTGGTTTGGGTGGTAAGAGCGACATAGATATACTGATCAGTAGCCAAAAAGAACCCGATCGCAATATCTATGGCGACAATGATAAAGACCAATATTTCAAAACCAAATCGGGAGTGCTGGGTGTTTCGTATAAATATCCTGTCAACGCTTCCAGTTTTCTGTCAGCGACGGCAGCGGTTTCAGGTGAATATGTGAACGCCATGGACAATTCTGTTTATCGCCACCTGGACGGCAATAATCAGTACGTTCTTGATTCTACGCAGTCACTTCTCAGGTACACCTTCAGGCAAAGTAAGATTTCCGGATACTTGCTCTATTCAAAGAAAGTGCCAAAGGCAGGCACATTCAATGCGGGTCTAAGCAGCGATCTTTATTTTTTTCAATTCCAGGACAGTGCACGAAATGTTGACACGGCAAGTCCCTATTACTGTAAATGGCGGACACGCTGGGATGCCAAAGCCCAGAGTTTACTGCTACAGCCTTTTGTACAATGGAAGTATATGCTTTCAGAAAAAACAGAACTCCTGTTAGGTATTCACAGTCAATACTTTTCCATGACCAGAAGTTTTGTGCCTGCCGAACCGCGTGCGGGGTTGAGGTGGAAATTGAATAACAGGCAAACGATCAGCGCTGGTGTTGGCATGCACAGTCAAATTCAGTCCACCTATCTCTATTTCTACGGCCAGACCAACGACGAAAAGGGAAATCCGGTTCCGGAAAACAGAAATATGGATTTTACACGCAGTGTTCATTATGTGCTGAACTACGAAAAGTTTCTCGGTCCCGACATCCGACTAAAAACAGAAGTGTATTATCAGGATTTGTACCATGTGCCCGTAGAGCAAAGGAGTTCCTCGTTTTCTTTGCTGAATACCGGTGCTGGGTTCTCGCGGTTTTTTCCGGGCGCTCTGGTGAATGAAGGGATAGGAAAGAATTACGGAGCGGAGCTTACCATCGAAAAGTTTTTCAGTAAAGGGTACCTGTTTCTTTTCACAAGTTCTTTGTTTGAATCGAAATACCAGGGAAGTGATAAAATCTGGCGCGATACGGACTTCAACGGGAACTACATTCTTAATGCTCTTTTTTCAAAGGAATGGATATTGAAAAGTCGCAACACCTTTTCGCTGGGAGGTAAGGTGACCAATGCAGGCGGAAGAAGATACGGGCCAGTAGACATGGTGGCCTCGGAGGCCCAGAAAGATGTAGTGTATGTGGACGCCACTCGGAATTCACTACAGTTTCGGCCGTACTTCAGGGCGGACTTAAGGATTAGCTATAAAGTGAATCGCCCACATCTAACACACGAAGTGGCAGTGGACCTGGTCAATATTCTGAATACTAAGAATATACTAAAACTGACTTATTCACCTGATGTAAATGACCCGACGGCTAGCCCCATACGGGAAGAATATCAATTAGGTTTTCTACCGCTGTTTTATTATAGGATTGATTTTTAGGAATTAAAGGCTTGGAGACAATGATTCTTTAATATCGATTGCATTCAGATTTGGCAGCGCTTTCAATTTTTCTCAAACTGCTTCTCCAGCGGGCCTTCACTTTCAAGGTCAGCGATAACCTTTTTATCAAGTGGGGTTTCTTTAATGACATTGTAACCATCCCAGAATTTTTTGTTATAGGGCTGGTCCTGGTACTGCAGTCCATAACTGCGCATTTTTTGAGTAATCCTGACTTCCTCTCCCGCTTGAGGAAACACATGATTGATCAATAGCTGTTGCTGAAGTTCGGTCTCCAGACGCAGTTCATTGGTTTTTAGATCATACCAGTTCACTTTATAATCAACGCTGAGGTAATTTAGAAATAATTTGCCCCCAAAGAACCTGAAATCAACCACCCGTTTGATGCCCTCGTCCCTTCGCATCAATCCATTTTGTCTGCCAAGATCTTCGGGCAAGTTGTTCTCATATTCGATGTGGATTATTCCGTAGGTTTTTTTATCAATGAATATTCTAAGATGGAATTCTTTCAGGTGGGACACGATATAAATCTCACGGCCATTGTAATGGGAATCTTGTTCGCGGTTTAAGTTGTCAAAGAAGGCTGCTTCGCTCGGAAAAAGCCGATACTTCACATCATTATTGAGTAAAAGAACTTCCAGCAGATTGTCCTGATCAAAGTAGGAAGTGTAGCGGTTGGAATAACCGATGCTTCTGCGCACCTCTTGTAAAGCAACGCGTTCGCGGAGCTTTGACTTATTTCTTGGCTCCCGGTAATCCTCATCATAAATTTTAATGGCAGCCTCCAGAAGGGAAATATACTTTCCGCCTACTTTTTTCACGTCTCTATAAAAGCCATCGAGAAGAAAAGGCTGATCAGGGTAATTTTCTCCAACACGCGTAAGTGCAATTCGTAAAATATCACCGCCCAACAAGCTGTCGGATATGACTACCGTATTCAGCAGTGTAGTCGATTTTTCCAGTGTAATTTCAGAATCTTTTGATTCAAGCAATGTCTGGATCGGAGCTTCATAATTTTGATAACCCAGCATACTAATGACAAATGTTTCATTGCGATACTCGATCGGGAAATGAAAATCAAATTCACCATTAAGATTGGTGATGGTGCCGATGGGTTTCCCTTTGATCCCGACCGAGGCAAAAGGCAATGGTTCTTTTGTTTCCTTGTCGATGGCTTTTGCCGAAATCGTCAAATTCTGCCCGTGACTCTGGAAGAAGATGAAGTAAGCCAATGATAAAAAAAGCCCAAGACGCATTGAATTCTTAGTAAATACTGAAAGGCTAAAGTTAATAAGTTTGGTTTTATTGATTCAGAGCAGCTTATCGACTAAAACGCCTCTTTAACTCTATAAACAGCCATCTGACTTCAATCCATTCAATTCTCTAATTTTATACTGGAGTTTACATGTTCTAATCTTACCGAAACTGGGACCCGTGAAGTGGATCAATAATATTCCAAAAATCTGGAAACGGGCCTATGCGCTGATCTGCCTCTGGTATGCGATCAATTTTGCCGTCAGTACATTTTTTGAATGGAAGCTTAAAAGGCCATTTACCTATGTGTTATGGAATGGTGTATACCTCTGGGAGGCCTTATGCATTTTGATCGTACTCATCTTTTTGTGGGCACATTGGCTTTTTCGATTTCGTCCGGTCGTACAAATGGTCGGTCATGCATTGGGCATTGTGTCTTTCTTTATGATCATGGGGACGCTCTCCTATTACTTCACCGACTATGTCGATGGCCTCACGCACCTCGACGACTGGAAGGAGTTTATGATCGAGCTGCTCAATTGGGAAGCGCTTCGTTTTTATGATCAGTATATTATTACGGTGGGCGTCTATTATGTGATATGTTATTTTCAAGGCTTGCAAAATGAAGAAAAAGAGAAGAGTGAGTTGGCACTAAAGAACAAAGAGATGCAGATATCGTTGTTGAAGTCGCAGATTAATCCTCATTTTCTGTTCAACACCTTGAACTCAATCTCCACATTGATCAGTTCCAGCAAGGACCAGGCCCGAAAAGTCATCACACAGTTGTCGGACATTTTCCGTTACGCATTGGAATCTCACACAGGCAAAATGGTTAAGCTGGCACAGGAAATTGACTTCATCGAAAACTATATCCTTATCCAGCAAGTTCGATTTGGTGACCGTTTGAGATTTCAAAAACATGTGGACGAATCGTGCCTTGAACTAAGCATACCTCCCATGATTCTTCAGCCTCTGGTTGAGAACTCCGTCAAATATGGAATTGCACCCAAGGAAGAAGGGGGCACAATTAATTTAATTGTAAAACATTTGACAGGGGCCGTCTTTTTTGAAGTAAGGGACGATGGCCTGGGGATACACGCAAAAAAAGTAATGGATGGAAGCGTCGGAGGAGTGGGCATGCGTAATACAGACCTTCGGCTGAAAAGTTATTACGGACCCTCAGCCGGTCTGGTGGTACGGGCAAAAGAAGATGGATATTCAGTCAGCTTCTCTATTCCCGTACATGATTCGATAGAGAAAAATGAAGTTCTGTTCGTTCCAAATGAAATCAAATAATATAATATAAATCTAAACTGATGGATACTACCTGTTTAATTATCGACGATGAAAAATTGGCGCGCGAACTTTTGCATGAATATCTGGAAGGCTTCCCCCAGATTAAAATCATTGGAGAATGTGCCAAGGGAACTGAAGCAGTAGAGAAAATCAATAACCTTAAACCAGATCTCATTTTTCTTGACGTTCAGATGCCGGGGATGAATGGGTTTGATGTGCTCGAAGAAATCGATCATGAGCCGTACGTTATTTTTACGACTGCTTACAATCAATATGCGATCAAAGCTTTTGAAAAGAATGCTGTGGATTACCTCTTAAAGCCATTGGATGAGGAGCGTTTCAGGCTGGCAGTCAACCGGGCCTTAAAACGCAAAACCTCTGAGCACGGCAACATGGAGGAATTACTTAGAAGCATCAAAGCAGAAAACAAGACTTTTGAATCCCACATCTTCGTTCAAAAATCGGAGAAGCTCTTCAATTTGCCTGTGGAAGAAATAGTGTACCTCGAGGCTTCAGGAGATTACACGGTGATCACGACCAAGAATGATCAATTTGTGAGTTCTTCCGGGATTGGGAAATTGGAGGAAATCATGGATCCTGACATATTTATACGCGTTCACAGGTCTACCATTATCAACTTAAATCATCTCAAAGAAATTGAACGCCATTTCAATGGAGGAATGGTCGTGAAGATGCAAAGTGGGAAAAGCTTTCCCGTCAGTCGAACGTATGCGAAATTGATACGAAAGAAGGTGGTGTAATGCAAGTGCTCACTGCTTTCCTTTTTCCGGATCAAACCTCATCATTACTTTTACTTCACTTTCAAATGGAACATCATTTTGTGTAGACGGAATCCAAAGTGGGCCTTCTTTTACCAATCTGATCACTTCGTCTTCACAACCATGGCCCAACCCCTTTAATACAATAAACGCTGTCAGACTGCCATTGGGGGTAATCATAAATTGTATGGTGACTTTCCCTTTTATATTTTTTGTCAACGCCTCAGCAGGATAGCGGAGGCCATTTTCAAGATATTTATAATAAGCCTTCAATCCGCCCACAGGTGTTGCCATCTTGACCACCTCCCCGCGGTCAACGTCATTTAACGGATTGCCTTCCGATGCCTTTCTTGTCACTACCACATCGCTGAGATTTGCGGCGTCCTTCTTCAGTTCCACGTTCAGCGTTGACTGTGGAGGGGATGCTTCAATAGTTTGCAAGCCGATAAATGAAAAAGCGAATTGGGGATTTGTAACTTTCGTGTTGATTTGATAATTCCCCTGAGCATCAGTGATTGTTCTTTCGCCACTATTCTTCACAACAACATCAACTCCAGGCAGTGCGGAGCCGTCTTCGGCAGAAGTAACCTTACCGGTTATATTCCTATATTTTTGATTTGACATTTGAGCGGGGGTCATTTTTGCAGCGCGCAAAGTCTGAATCTCTTTTTTGTCTAATCCTGCGGCTCCCGAAGCGGCCGGCACAAGTTCGTCGACCTTTTCTTTGTCATCAGAAATCTCCGCGGACGCTATTTTAGATTTTTCTTCCTCTTGCGTTGATAGAACAGCAGGCTGAGATTGAGTTTCTGAGATTACTGCAATCACCCCGCCTCCGGAGTTTGTCTTGTCTGGCAAGACGCCCTGATCGGTTTTGAGTTCTCCTGTTGAAGATGGGGCTACCGATTTTTTTGTGTCAACAGAAGGTTCCATTGGCTTGGCCAAAGTCAGTAGGGTGGAGGTAGAATCCAGCGGTGCCGTCAGTGAGTCAGCGGTTGTAGGGGGTTGAGCAGAATGCGAAAGTTCTGTAGGTTTTAGCGGGCTGAGAAAATAGAACGCTGTGCCTGCCCCAACCAACAATACGATACTTGCTGCAATCCGAAGTGGAGTAAACCACACCCTCGCTGGTTGATGACGTATTTTTCCTGATAACTCCTGAAGGTCGGCCGAAAATTCTTCTGATGCGATGGATGTAGCGCCTTCCATCGCATCAGCCAGGAAAGGGTCACTTAAGGCTTTCTTTTCCATCGCATGCCTTTCAGCCGGACTCATAGAACCATTGTGATAACGCTCGATATCGTCTTTTTCATCTGCCATTCTCTTCCATGCAAATTTTTAGGTTCCGTTTTCCATTTTGAATATAGCTTTTCACCTGGTTGAGGTCAAAGCCGGTTTCAACGACAATATCTTTATAACATTTTTCCCGGAGGTAAAACAGCTTGACGCAACTCTGCTGTTCTCCCGCAAGGGTCTCAATGCATTTTTCCAGCTTCACAATGCTTTGCTCCAGTTCAATATCCTCTCCCAGATGCAATTCTGCATCGTTTTCCATAAGAAATAGCGAGATTTCTTCAGTCCGCCTGCCTTTTTGTGATCGAAGTTGCATCAAGCAGTGATTTCGGGCATTGACATACAACCAACCCCTGAAATTATTAACGCTATGCTGCAGTAGACTTCCGATGAGCTTTTCGTGAATTTGCATGACCGCATCCTTTGCCTCGTCACGGTCTTTCAGGTATTTCAAACAAACCCCAAAGACTAAAGAAGCATACCGCAAATACAAAGCGCTAAGCCACTCCAATTCATGCGTCGTCTGATAGAGACGAAGCAATTCATGATCAGTTTTTTCCGGATGGTCTTTTCGTAGAAACACTCCTCAAGATAATTTTTTTATAAGTCTTATTAAAAATCAGTTATACCAGCGAGAGTTGGATTGCAGCTATCGCATTTATCAGCCCCGTTAGTTTTTGGAATGTATCCTGAGCTTTTTGAATATCGCCAGAGACAAAAGTTCAGGTTTGTATTGAATAACAAAAATGAGCACCTGCCTTCTTTTAGTATGCTTTACCCGTTAATAAGCCAGAAATCAATCTTTATATCTATTTTTGTCTGATGGTAAAGATCAGCGCGGTTATAATTACCTATAACGAAGAAAAAAACATCACCCGGTGTATTGATTCTGTATCGGCTGTTGCGGATGAAATTGTAGTGATAGACTCCTATTCAAAAGACAGGACAAAAGAGATTTGCCTGGCTAAGGGAGTGATTTTTATTGAGCATCATTTTCGCAGTCATATCGATCAGAAGAATTTTGCCATCACGAGGTCAACCTACCGGCATATTTTGTCTTTGGATGCAGATGAATACCTCTCTCTTGAGCTTATTCAATCCATTCTTGAAGTAAAGAGGACCTGGCCTGCCGAGGCGTATCGAATGAACCGGCTGTCAAGCTATGGTACCAAATGGATAAAACATGGTTCCTGGTACCCTGATCGAAAAATCAGGTTATGGAACAAAGACTTCGGATTGTGGGGAGGAGAAAACCCTCACGACCGGGTCGTGTTGAAAAGAGGGACACAGGCCATTCATCTCGAAGGGGATATTCTGCACAGGGCTTATAAGGATTCAAAAGAAACACTCGAAAAGATCCAACGCTATTCTGAAATATTTGCCATTGAAAATGTGGGTCAGAAGTCGAGTTCAATTCTCAAAATCCTTGGACACACCTCATTCGCCTTTCTGAAGAGCTTTGTGATTAAGAGAGGCTTTCTTGACGGTTATGAGGGCCTGATGGTAGCACGAGCGGAAGCCAACCATGTGTTTTATAAGTATGCGAAGCTTTATGAAGTCAATAAGAAAGCTGCGCTGGGCAAACGAGTCATTATCAGTCGAACAGATAATCTGGGGGATGTTATTCTCACATTGCCCTTATTAGGGTACTTAAAAGCAATGATGCCGGAGATTAGAATTTACTTTGTAGGAAAGAAATACACGCACCCAGTAATTGATAAGTGCATTCACGTTGATGAGTTGTTAGACCGTGAGGAGTTGTTGAAAGACCCGGGTATACTGAAAAGAATTAATGCGGATTCGATCCTTTTCATTTATCCTGATCAGGAGTTGGCAAGACTTTCGAAAAAGTTAGGGATCCCAAGACGTGTTGCAACAGCTCACCGGTGGTTTAACTGGTTGTATTGCAACTATCGGGTTGATTTTAGCAGGCTGCGCTCACGACTTCATGAAAGTCAGCTAAACTTTAAGTTGTTGGCTCCCTTCAAAATGTACTGGGATTTTGACCTGAAAGAGATTTCTGATTATTATGGTCTGGTGCCCCCCCTGCAAAATCACAATGGCCATTTATCCAACAATCATTTTAATCTTATTTTACATCCCAAGTCAAAGGGGAGTGCCCGCGAATGGGATTTGAAAAACTATTACCAGCTCGCCCAGGCCTTACCGTCTGATCAGTATAAAATTTTTATTACTGGATTGAAGGAGGAAGGGGAAATCATGAGGCGGCTAAAGCCAGAATTGTTTGAACTACCCAATGTGGTCGATTTGACTGGAAAGCTGAGTTTGGATGACTTGATGTCGTTCATCAGCCAGGCCGATGGATTGGTGGCTTGCAGTACAGGAGTACTCCATTTGGCGTCTGCACTTGGCAAGTTTACATTAGGTCTTTACTCGCCGATGAAGCCCATACACCCTGGTCGCTGGATGCCTATAGGGAAAAATTCAAATTACCTAGTGATAAATAAGAACTGTCAGAATTGCC
>JAYVRH010000351.1:0-1795 GCA_043776495.1 Cyclobacteriaceae bacterium | reverse complement strand
TCTCCGGTCCGAATGGAATTGAAAGCATCTGGTCGCTTCTTCCTGAAATTAATTTGGCGATCGTTGGTGAACCCACATTGATGGATGCTGCCATCGCTGAAAAGGGTCTGATGGTACTAGATTGCATCAGCCAAGGAAGGGCAGGGCATGCGGCAAGAAACGAAGGTGAAAATGCTATCTACAATGCAATAAAAGATATTGAATGGTTCCGCAATTTTCAATTTCCAAAGACTTCATCGACTCTTGGTGATGTGAAAATGACCGTGACCATCATTGCCGCGGGTCAATCTCATAACCAAGTGCCACCGGAGTGCTCGTTCACAGTCGATGTTCGGGTGACCGATGCCTATACGCTCGAAGAAGTTCTGAATACGGTGAAAGAAAATGTTTCAGCCATGGTGACGCCACGGTCCCTGCGGCTTCGACCTTCTGGAATCAGCGAAGATCATGCGCTGGCGGTGGCCGCCAAAAAGATAGGCAAAAAATTATACGGCTCCCCCACTACCTCTGACCAGGCCTTGATTCCTGTGGCATCCATAAAAATGGGCCCTGGCGACTCGGCGCGATCACACAGCGCAGATGAGTTTATCTATGTGAAGGAGGTCCAGGATGGCATTCATGGATACATTCGGTTACTTGAAACACTTCAGGGCGAGCTTAAAGCTGAAAACTTTAAGCTTTAAACTTTTTACTTTCTAACTTCACCCCATGAAACTCTGGCAAAAAGATAAGGATGCCCTCAAGGAAGTAACTGAATTCACAGCTGGAAATGACCGAACCACCGATTTATACCTGGCACGCTTTGATGTGCTGGGATCACTGGCCCACATCATCATGCTGCAATCGATCGGATTGTTGAAAAAAGAGGAACTGGAAATTCTCTCAATTGAATTGAATGTCATTCTGTCAGCGATTGAGGAAGGGAAATTCAAAATTGAAGATGGAGTAGAAGACATTCATTCCCAGATTGAGTTTATGCTCACGCAGAAGCTGGGAGAAATAGGAAAAAAGATTCACAGCGGACGATCAAGAAACGATCAGGTGCTGGTTGACAGTAAATTATTTCTCAGAAGCGAAATTCAGGCCCTGGTCTCAGACGTCAAAAGTCTGTTCGATTTATTGATTGCCAAGAGTGAAGAACATAAAGATGTGCTGTTACCCGGATATACACACCTCCAGTTGGCCATGCCGTCCTCTTTTGGATTGTGGTTTGCAGCCTACGCAGAAAGTCTGGTGGACGATATGATCACACTTCAGGCAGCCTATAAAATTGTCAATAAAAATCCACTGGGTTCAGGTGCTGGTTACGGGTCTTCATTTCCACTCAACCGCAAAATGACTACAGAGCTCTTGGGTTTTGATGACTTGAATTATAACGTCGTCTATGCACAAATGGGCCGGGGAAAAACTGAACGCGTTGTCGCTTCGGCCATTGGTAACGTTGCTGCCACGCTTTCGAAACTGGCAATGGACAGTTGTCTTTATCTGAGTCAGAATTTTGGATTCATCAGTTTTCCTGACGAACTGACCACGGGGTCAAGCATCATGCCTCATAAGAAGAACCCGGATGTTTTTGAATTGGTACGGGGAAAATGCAACGGACTAATGGCCCTTCCAAACGAGATTTTACTTCTCACCAACAACCTTCCTTCCGGTTATCATCGCGATCTGCAGCTGCTAAAAGAAAAGTTATTCCCTGCCTTCAAGACATTGAAAGACTGTATCAAAATGGTCAATCTGATGATTCACAATGTCCAGGTTAAAAAAGATATTCTCGAAGATGATAAGTACAAGT
>JAYVRH010000350.1:0-5746 GCA_043776495.1 Cyclobacteriaceae bacterium | reverse complement strand
TGAATCAAGGCAATGACACAATAGTTAATGATTCCCATAAACTCCTCGCGAATGCTATCTTCCACTTTTTGAGAGCCCTTTTCCTGGATGCTTCGAATGCGCTGGGCCTTAATATAAATCTGGTCGGTGATACTCGGAAGGCGCAGCACCCTCCAGGCGGTTCCATAGTCACGGGTCTTCTTGGTGAACAATTCTTGGCAGGCGGATATTACCTCTCTATATTGTGTGGAAGTTTTTGTAATCATAGGGCGATGCAAAATAACGTATTTTATACCAACAAAACATTGAACGTAAGAGGCAAAGTCCTTGACCTCAGTACACCCAAAGTCATGGGTATTCTCAACGTAACGCCCGACAGCTTTTATGATGGCGGAAAATTTACAGAAGAGAAATCCATATTGAACCAGGCACAAAGAATGCTGGACGAAGGAGCGGACATCATTGATGTGGGAGGCTACTCCTCCCGGCCAGGTGCCATCGACATCACGATGGAAGAAGAGGCAGAAAGGGTTCTGGGAGCAATTAAACTGATTCTAAAAAAATTTCCAGACACGATCCTTTCCATCGATACGTTCCGGTCTTCCATTGCAAAGAAAGCGGTGGAGGCAGGGGCTGCGATTATTAACGACATATCAGGTGGTGAGCAGGACTCTCACATGTTTGAAACCGTTGCGGCGCTGAAAGTCCCATACATCCTCATGCACATGCGGGGGACACCTCAAACGATGACAAAGTTGACGGACTATGAAAACTTGATAAAAGATATCGCTGATTATTTTCATACAAAAATATACAAGCTCCATCAATTGGGGGTAACGGATATTGTCATTGACCCGGGTTTTGGTTTTGCGAAAACCGTAGAACAGAATTTCGAATTACTACATCATCTCGATTATCTTAAGATAACAGGCCTCCCCATTCTTGCGGGACTTTCCCGAAAGTCGATGATATGGCGCACGTTGAATCAGGCTCCGGAAGAAGCGCTGACCGGCACTATCGCCCTCAACACCGCGGCGTTGCTAAAGGGTGCAAGCATCTTGAGGGTACATGACGTAAAAGAGGCCGTGGCATGCATCAAACTTATTACCCGAAGCACGGCCGAATGATATAAGACATAGAGAATATGTAGTGAGTCAAAAACACTTAACTTTGAAAAGTGATTCTGGGATTCAAAATAGCTTTCCTCGAAGTAAGCTGGGTGGACTTGGTCGACATCAGTCTCGTTGGCATCTTGCTTTACCAGATCTACAAAATGATTCGCGGAAGCCTCGCCGTGAATATCTTCCTCGGACTACTTTCAGTTTATCTGATTTATTTAGTAGTCAGGGCAGCAAAGATGGAGTTGCTCACCACAATCCTTGGACAGTTCATGGGTGTGGGTGTATTGGCAATGATCATTATTTTTCAACCAGAGCTTCGAAAATTTCTGCTGGTCATCGGTCGTAGCACCGAACTAAACCGTGATTTTTTTAAATCACTTGCCCACTGGCGTACCCGGTATCATGATGACTTTGATGTGCATCAGATAATTGAAGCGGTTAAAACTCTGAAAGCCACTCGTAGCGGGGTGCTGATCGTCTTCTCGCGCGACACCGATCTAAAACTATATATCGACACGGGAGATCCCCTCGATGCAGAAGTGACCAAGCGTCTTCTGATTTCTATTTTTAACAAGAACAGTCCGCTGCATGACGGTGCTGTGATTATTTATAAAGGCCGCATCAAAGCAGCACGCTGTGTTTTGCCAGTGAGCGAGAATGACCATTTACCACCACACTTTGGACTTCGTCATCGAGCGGGCATTGGAATGAGTGAAAATACGGATACACTCGTGCTGGTCATCTCCGAAGAAACGGGTCGCCTTATTCTCACGCGCAACGGCAAATACCTGAAAAGCCTCAAGCTAAAACAAGTAGAACAAAAAATCCTCGAATACCTTCACAATGAGGAACCAAAGAAGTGGGATGAAGTGCCGATAGAGCCTGAATCTGTAGAACCTGAGGCGGTGAAGGCATAGCAAAAACTACTTACCTCAAGCGACTTATGAGAGCCTGTTTAATTTTTTCATCGCCGCGTAACGTGTTGTGTGCCTTCGCGGCCCCGTCTCGGGTACCGCGACCTTCAAATTAAACTATGAAGAGATGGCTTTGGCTTTCATTCGTTCTCTCCAATGTTGATAAATTGTTAATAGTTTTATACCTTAGTCATTGAAAACCAACTTTTTATGTAAATGAAAGAAGCCAGTCCTGTGAAGTATTACTTCGCTAAGTATTTTTTTCTGGCGTTCGGATTGTTGCAATGGTCATGTGGAATGCTCATCTTCTGGAGGGCGGATACCGAGAAAAGCAGAAGCGCCGCATTTATATTTTTTACCATTGGCCTCGCCTTCATCGCACTGTATTTTATGATTGCCTCCAGACTGAAGCGGGTGGCGATCGGTAAAAAACACATTTCGGTGATTGACAGCGACAAGACCGAAACGTTTGAGTGGCCGGAAGTAAAGTCCATTAAAATGGTACCCTACTTCAATCTCTACAAACTAAAGCTGAGGGGAAGAAAAGATCGCATCTATTTCCTCCCCGATCATAACGTAGAGCCACTCTTCGGGTTATTTCCCCGACAACCGGAGTTTGCTGAAGTTCTGAAGAGGAAGGTAAAGTAATCCCTCTACTTCAAGACACCCAATTCCTTTCCCACCTCGGTAAAGGCCCTGATTGCTTTGTCCAAATGATGACGATCATGAGCTGCTGAAATTTGCACACGAATGCGCGCCTGACCCTTCGACACCACAGGGAAAAAGAATCCGATCACATAAATCCCTTTTTCAAGCAATCGATCCGCAAACTGTTGTGCAAGCGGTGCTTCATATAGCATGATGGGCACGATGGGATGTTCACCTGGTTTAATATCAAAACCAGCTTTCGTCATTTCAGCACGGAAATATTTGGTATTGTTTTCAAGCTTGTCACGAAGTTCTGTGGTTTCAGAAAGCATGTTAAAAACTTCAATGGAGGCCCCAGTGATTGAAGGAGCAAGTGTATTCGAAAACAAATAAGGTCTCGAGCGCTGTCTTAACAATTCAATGATCTCCTTTCGTCCCGAAGTAAAACCTCCGGAGGCTCCGCCGAGCGCTTTGCCCAATGTACCCGTAATGATGTCTACTCTTCCAATGACTCCCCGATGCTCGGGCACGCCTCTGCCTGTCTTACCTAGAAAACCAGTGGAGTGGCATTCATCCGTCATGACAAGAGCTTCATACCGATCTGCCAGATCACAAATCTTATCCAGCTGAGCGATGGTGCCATCCATGGAGAACGCTCCGTCAGTTACGATCATGATCTGCTTCGCGCCTCCAGTCCTTATTTCATCCAGTTGTCTTTGAAGGTCGGCCATGTCATTGTGTTTGTAGCGATGGCGCATCGCTTTACACAGCCGCACTCCGTCGATGATCGATGCATGATTCAGCTCATCTGAAATAATCGCATCCTCTGCACCCAACAACGGTTCAAATACACCACCGTTGGCGTCAAACGCAGCCGCATACAATATGGTATCATCTGTACTCAGATATTTGGAAATCTTTTCTTCGAGCACTTTATGGATGTCCTGGGTCCCGCATATAAATCTCACACTCGACATACCAAAACCATGCGTATCAATGGCATGCTTTGCAGCAGCCAGTACACGAGGATGTGACGAAAGCCCCAGATAGTTATTGGCACAAAAATTAACGACTTCTTTTCCATCGCTCGTTCTTATGTCAGCTCCCTGTGGGGTCGTGATGATGCGCTCCTTTTTGTAAAGTCCTGCATCGCGAATCGACTGCAATTCTTTCTGCAGAACAGGCTGTAGTGTCTTATACATGGTAAATTGATTTTAAGTCGGAGCAGGCTGGGGTACCACAGGCAAATCTAGCGGGGCTGACCGTAAATCTGAAATTTTGATAACTTTCGCGCTCAAACTCATGTCAGTTTTAAGAGATCCACCCCCATTATTGATGAATAAAACTACAATCCTATTAATTGGGGCGGGTGGACAGCTTGGCAGCGAGCTCACACAAGGGCTCTGGAAAATTTACGGACAGGATAATGTGATCGCCTCCGACATCAAGGATGCAACTGGAATTCTTAAAGAGGGACGGTATGAAAAATTCGATGTCATGCAGCGCGACAGGCTGTTCGACATCCTTCGCAGGAATCAAATCAGCCAGGTTTATCATCTTGCAGCGCTGCTTTCGGCTACCGGAGAGAAAGACCCGCGGTGGGCGTGGAAGCTTAATATGGATAGTTTGCTTTTCGTACTGGAAGCAGCGTTGGAATTGAAACTTCAAAAAGTATATTGGCCCAGTTCGATAGCCGCTTTTGGTCCAACTACTCCAAAGCAACAGACTCCACAAGACACGATTATGGACCCCACAACCGTGTATGGCATCACCAAGCTTGCAGGAGAACTTTGGTGTGAATATTATTTCAGAAGATATGGGGTTGATGTACGGAGTTTACGTTATCCAGGTCTCATCGGCTGGAAAACAGCACCGGGTGGAGGAACGACAGATTATGCCGTGGACATCTACTTTAAAGCCTTACAAGAGAAAAAATATGAGTGCTTCCTCGCAGCCGATACTTATTTGCCGATGATGTATATGGAGGATGCCGTGAAGGCCACGCTTGATCTTATGGAAGCTCCTGCAGAAAAAGTGAAGGTACGCACCAGCTATAATGTTTCTTCCATGAGCTTTTGCCCTGCACAGATAGCCTCCACCATTCAAAGGCACATTCCGGAATTTTCAATCTCTTACAAACCAGATTACCGTCAGGCCATCGCCGACTCGTGGCCAAAAAGCATCGACGACACTCCTGCACGAATGGATTGGGGATGGAAACATCAATTCGGTCTTCAGGAAATGACCGATGATATTCTGAAGAACTTACAGAAAGATATGCCTACAACTCATTAGGATTGTCAAGACAGCCATTCATGGAATACTTTTTATCATACTCCGCCCATTGCCATGAATAAGATGAAGAACCTTGCGGGGGAAACGGCCCTCTACGGACTAGGCAGTATTATTCCGCGCATGTTGAACTTCTTCCTTGTAGTTCTTCATACCCGAATATTTCTTCCTGCAGAATATGGCATTTATATCAACCTGTATGCCTGGGTTGCTTTTCTAAATGTGATTTACCTCTTCGGCATGGAGACCACTTACTTCCGCTTTGCCACAAAGGAGGGAGCCGATGAACAAAGGATTTTTAGAATTACGCAAACATTTGTGCTCACGATCAGTGTGGTCTTATCTCTGCTCATTATTGTTTTCTCAGTTCCCATTGCCCAAAAATTCAATATTCCAGGCCATCACGATTTCCTGGTGTGGCTGGCGGTCCTCATGTTCGTTGATGCCGCTGTTTCGATTCCATTTGCACGCCTTCGCCTTCAAAAAAAGGCAGGGAAATTTGCCATCGCCAAGTTGGTAAACGTAATAATCCAGGTAGGTCTAAATCTCTACTTCTTATTGTTTGCCTTTGATCCATCCATTGGTATTGGGTATGTGTTATTGGCCAATTTAATTGCCAACCTATTTTACCTTTTGTTCTTTTTCAAAACGCTGACAAGCTGGAGACCAGTGTGGGATCAGCAATTGTTCACCGCAATGTTTCCGTACGCCTTTCCGATCATGCTCACCGGCCTTGCGGGCATGACGAATGAAATGTTTTCAAGGACTACCCTGGAACGATGGCTCCCGGAA
>JAYVRH010000349.1:0-1797 GCA_043776495.1 Cyclobacteriaceae bacterium | reverse complement strand
TCCCAGAGCACAAAGTTTAGACGAAAATATTCGAGCTATAAAAAATATGGTCAGGCCACGTTAGAAAGCCTGCTTACCGCCGATGACCTGAAAGGAGCACTGACCATGCAAGCCAATCACATGGCATCAAGCTACATCGAGAACCTTGGCAATGGAAAATTCCGGCTCACAAGTTTGCCGACTCCAGTTCAAGTAGCCCCCGTCAATGGGATGGTCACCGAAGATGTGAATGGCGATGGAAATTTAGATGTGGTGATGGTAGGGAATGATTATGGAAATGAGGTCTTCACGGGTCGCTATGATGCATTTACTGGTTTGATTCTGTCAGGGGATGGCAAAGGGTCATTTGTTGTAGTTCCGTCTGCGAAGAGTGGCTTCTATGTTGGAGGGGATGCAAAGGCCCTCGCAAGGCTTGTGGGCAAAAGTGGGGATTTGTTCCTGGCATCTCAGAATCGCGATAGTTTAAAGGTCTTTTCGGCTAGTGCTACAAGCTCCCCAAGCGAGAAGATTTTTAAGCCCCAACCCTTTGATAGTTGGGCAGAATTTACCTTTTCGAATGGTGAGAAGCAGCGCGTGGAATTCTATTACGGGTCAGGCTATTTATCCCAATCGACGAGGAGTGTTAGGATTCCCACAAGCGTAACGGAAATCGTTGTCTATGATTACCAGGGAAAATCCCGCAAGATTTCTCCTGACGGGATTTGATACACTTGATTCTCTGAGTATATGATAAGTTATGAACCAAAAGCTCGTAATGCCACTAATGTATTTGATTTTATAGATTCATGTAAACTCTATTGAATCAATCTATTATGTGAATTTTGGATTTCATTGTTTTGCCGAATTGCTTACAAATGCAAACCGCTTACTATCAGGTGACCAGGAGGGAACGTTGATGGTGCCTTGTCCGCCATACAGATAGGCGACTACTTTTGGAGCCCCTCCATTAACGGGTATAATCTTTAGCATAACTCGTTTGTAGGAAGGATGCGAGGCGGGGTCTATGCTTGATGGGAATGAAATATAGGCGATCCATTTCCCATCGGGAGAGATGTGGGGGAACCAGTTGTTATGCTCATCAAAGGTAAGTTGCTCCTTGATGGTTCCGTCGGGCTTCATGCGCCATAGTTGCATGGTGCCGGACTGGCTTCCGTTATAATAGATGTACTTACCATCAGGTGAATACTCCGGGCCATCTACGTGCCCAAATTCATTGTTGGTCAAGGCAGTTTCTTTCCCATCGTCAATAGATGCTTTGTAAATCTGATACAATAGTTTCCCATCGCGTTGCGCTACGAAAAGAACTTCTTTGTTGTTGGGATTCCACCCATGCCAGTAGGAAGGAGTTTTTTCCGTGATCAACTTGGGTACACCACCTTCCAGGGGCAGGACGTAAACCGTGGAACCGCCTCCAGGCTGGCCTTCCCGGGAGCTGCTAATTGCCAATTTCTTCCCATCGAAGGAGATCCCGTGGTCATTGTTATTCCTCGCGATGGCATCCGTATTGAGTTTCTCCAGTTGGCCTCCTTCTGTGGGTATCTTGAACAAGGATCCATTCATGTTGAACAATAGTTTCTTTCCATCGGGCATCCAGTTGGGGGCTTCAAACCTAGCCGGAGATTCAAAAATTACTTTGCGGGAACCATCTGTTGGGTTTATGATTTCCAACCGGCAGCCCAGGTACCCTTGCTGACCTGGGTTATAATTTTCTGCCACAGGCTGATCGATCCTTACATTCCATATTTTCGCTTCTTCAGATATGTCAGCATTGTGAGAACAAATAAAGAGCCCGGCAAA
>JAYVRH010000348.1:0-1799 GCA_043776495.1 Cyclobacteriaceae bacterium | reverse complement strand
AATCAATGGTGAGACAGACCGTTTGACGTCAAGGAGCTGTCGCTTCAGGTGATAGATTTTCGCTGTCGTCTCGCGTCTGAAATTCTCATCAAAGATTTTATCCTCCAGGTCCTCGAGTTCCTGAGTCAAACTGTCTACTACCGGGAAGAATTGATCTACAATAGAGTCCATGAGGGCATACAGAGCAAATCCCGGTCCTTTTTTAAGCAGTTCCGGCGTGCTCTCACAACGGGCACGCACATCTTTGTAGGGTAGGGAAGATCCATGACGTACGGAGATAATAAAGTTGTGTCCGATAAAAAAATGGGTCTCACCCAGGTCAACTAACTTTTCTGTCATTTTCACCGTGCGAAGCACAATGAACAGTGTATCCCCGTAAGCTTCGATCTTCGGCCGTTGATGGGCCCGGTGGGTATCCTCAATGGCAAGATCGTGAAGGTCAAATGCCTTCTGTACCTTGGTCAGCAGTTCCTCACTTGGTTCGTGAAGACCAACCCAAACAAATTTGTCAGGCTGTTTAAGTACTTCATGGACGCTTTCGAGTTCCACATTGGCAACCTTGATGCCCTTGCTATAGGCAACGCAATTAATGACCGCATTTTCTTTCATTCCTACTTCCATATCTTAAACCGTTCCAATCAGGCACAATTTACTAAAATTGTTTACGCAGTTTTAATTTGCACGTCTCCCCATTAATGCGGCGATCGGTATAACGATTACAATGAGCAACCATGACCCCAATGGAACAACAAGAAATGGGAAAGCAAGCTTGGGTGGTGGATCCAATGCAACCTCAACATAGATGATCAGAGAGCCAACCGCGAGGAAGAGCATGAGGCCATAAAGTGTAACTCGGGTAAGTTCTGACCATCGTTTTGAAATAACGATCCCGATCAGGAGCCCAAGGAACGGGGAGAGCACCCAAATTGCAAAGAGTCCTATCAGGATGATTGATTGGTTATGACGACCGAGATAGAGCATCAAACCAAGTGAGGCTGTCGCCCCTGCCACCGCAGCGATGACGGCGGTTGTGCGCAGTAAGCGAAAGCGGTTAGGGTCTGTTTTTTTAGTGGGCATGTGAGAGGTTATCACATTGAATTGGAACGTTTTCCTAAGCTACGTGATTGCTATGCGGTATCAAGCTCTTTCGGGTCAATGTTTCGAACAAACTGATCAGCGCTCAACGTAGCTTGCCACAACTGCAAAAAGAGGTCACCAAGGATCACGACGTTTTTTTTCTTTTCGTTGTGACCCCTGCTATGAGTAACGCCGTAAAAGCCTACCTTTTTATCGCAAAGAATGCACTAAATTTAGAACCTTGATAACACCTAGGGATATACCATCTGCAAATGCTTTCTGGAATACAGAACCATCAGAGCAATTCAAAATTTTACATACTTCGATTGATGGCTTGACCAGTGAGGAAGTCCTCAGGCGGAGAATTAAATATGGTCCTAATCAACTCAGCCAAGCATCCAATACAGCTGCGATTAAGCTGTTTGCCAATCAGTTTAAAAGTCCGATCACGCTACTTCTTATTGGAGCTGCTATCCTTTCATACTTTCTCCACGATCAAACTGATGGTGCCATCATTATGGTCATTGTCTTAATCAGTAGCATGCTCGGTTTCTGGCAGGAAAGAAGCGCCGGCAATGCAGTCAGCAAACTCCTCTCAATGGTTCAGATAAGAACCAGTGTGATGAGAGATAGAGCGTGGATAGAAATACCGATGGGTGAAATTGTTCCTGGGGACATTGTCAAGTTGAGTGCCGGTGATTCAGTTCCGGCCGATTGTCTAT
>JAYVRH010000347.1:0-1799 GCA_043776495.1 Cyclobacteriaceae bacterium | reverse complement strand
TGGATCGCAAAAATAAAATGGCAATTTGTGTGTTGGTAAATTCTGCCGGTAATCTATCGGATCAGAGCATTCCGCAATTTTTTATCATGCGCAGCCGTTACCTGGATCTACTCCGTTCATGGGATAAGGATAGTAAGGCGCTCACAGCAAAACGATAATCACGCATGAAATTCTCTCGTCTAATAAGTATCGTATCTGTTCTAAGTATCGTTGGATTTATTTTTTATTCCATCAGCGGTGGTGAATCAAAAGAAGAGTTCGCCAGTTCCATTCAGCAAA
Source organism: Cyclobacteriaceae bacterium (assembly GCA_043776495.1). Taxonomy (GTDB): domain Bacteria; phylum Bacteroidota; class Bacteroidia; order Cytophagales; family Cyclobacteriaceae; genus ELB16-189. Next base: position 1,520 of record JAYVRH010000347.1, on the reverse strand, counting down.
AGCGCGAAGAAAAAGATCTCTTCATGAAAAATGATGCAGGGTCTCCTTTTAAAATGGATTCTACTATAAAATTTACATCACTGCACTATTTCGAACCCGATATAAACTTTAGAATCAGTGCGAACCTGATTCCTATTGAACATAAAAAAGTGGTCGTGTTGCCCACCAGCGATGGGCTAGAAAAAAAATACCTGGAATACGCCTACGCTGAATTTAACCTGGAAGGGAAAGAAAATAAGCTATTGATTTTGGAAATCATGAATGCCGGACCATATCGGGGAACTTTGTTTCTGGCCTTTGCCGATGAAACCAGTACAGTGGAAACGTATGGTGCGGGGCGCTACCTGGATTTAAAAAAAGTACCCGGAGCCTCTTCCATTACACTTGATTTCAATCAGGCATACAACCCTTACTGTGCCTACTCATATGGATTCTCCTGCCCCTTCCCTCCCAAGGAAAATGTTTTAAAGATTGCTATGAAGGCGGGTGAGAAGAAGTATCATGATTAAGGTGATTACTTGTCTCTAATCTATGCCCTAGGAAATATTTTTTTTGATGACGGCTCAAAACCTTCGTATATTAAAGAGTTGGCAGTAATAGGCCCTGGACAATTTGGTCATCTAACGGGTGACACTCTGCTAACAAAGATTTCCCACGGGGACAATTGATCGACTTCGTACAGCCGTGACTTTGAAAAAAAAATCAGACGCAGGACAGATTAAAAGATAATACAGCCGACCCCTCGCATTTTTAATAAGATTGGCTTCGAATTGCCCCTCACATTTGGCACATGCCATAGCCGCGCAAACCCACCGCGACACCAAAGCTATGGCAAGAGCCAAATCATCCCTCAAAATGATTGGCAATTCAGGGGGCCCCTACTACATTACGAGACATAAATAATTTCCTTGACAGCTTCAATAAACAAATTAATTTCCTCAACAGTATTATAATAATGTGGGGATGCTCTTACTGCCCATTTTACACCTTTTTCATCAAAATCAATTACACCAAAAGCTCTGTAACTCGGCACTACATTTATTTTCCTTTTTAATAATTCATTTACAATCAAAACCGGGTCGGAGTTTTGTACAGTAAAAGTTACTAGGCCACCAACTTCGGGACCTCTATCAAGGACCCTCACTTTAGGAATAACTGCCAGTTCAGTTCTTACCATTCCCGAAAGTAGTTTTACCTGTTGCCATATTTTATCTTCACCAATTTGGCGGCAATATTTAATAGCTTCCATAGTACCCATTACTGTAGAGTAGGCAAACTCCCAATCTTCAAATCGCCTTGCATCAGGCTGCTGTTTATATGTTCCTTTCTCCGTCCACTCTGCACCTCTCATATCAATAAACATTGGCTCTAATCCTGCCTCAAGGACTTTGTTTGAAATATATAATGCACCTGTACCTCGCGGCCCTCTTAAGAATTTTCGGCAAGTAACACTTAAGAAATCGCACTTAAGATTTTGGACATCCAGTTTCATTTGCCCTGCCGATTGACAAGCATCAAGG
>JAYVRH010000346.1:0-5774 GCA_043776495.1 Cyclobacteriaceae bacterium | reverse complement strand
GGTGGATAGGATTTATTCTGTTCACCATCGTTGGGGAGCGAATTGAGCTTTCAAAGTTCTTGCCGGTGACACGCACGCATAAGATCGCGTTGGTCCTCTTTCTATGTATGTATTTGGCTGGCATTCTGATAGCCTTTCACGGTATGGGCAAATACTTCTCCGGATTAGCACTGGTGCTCATTGCCGTCTGGCTCATGCGTTTTGATGTTATTGCGATCGGTCTGCGAAAGTCCGGGCTCACAAAATTTTCCGCTATGTCATTACTCACCGGATGTGTGGCACTGCTTGGCACCGGTATTTTTCTGATCATACTCCCGGACTTGCCTTATGCCTATGATGTTACGGTGCATATGTTCTTTCTGGGTTTTGCTTTCTCCATGATCTTTGCACACGGACCAATCATCCTCCCTGGGGTATTGGGCCTTTCCGTCAAGCCGTACCATCCGTTGTTGTATGTCCCACTGTTTACCCTTATCTCCTCACTTTCGCTGCGCGTACTGGCCGATCTTTCTGTTGTGCCGAATGTGTTTAGGTTGTGGAGCGGATGGATTTCGGTTGCTAGCATTCTTTTGTATTTTATTGTCCTGGCTTCGACAACACTCCGTCAGACTGAGCGCAGTCGAAGTAGTCCGTCAGACTGAGCGCAGTCGAAGTCCAAACTAGCTCAGCTATTCAACCGGTCAGACTGAGCGCAGTCGAAGTCTGACTCCGAACCAATAAAAGAACTAATTATTTCAGCCCACTAATATGAGTAATGAGATCATAACTGAGTCCACCATAACATGTCCAAACTGTGGACATAAGAAAAAGGAAGTAATGCCTATAGATGCCTGCCAATATTTTTATGAATGCGAAAAATGCGAGACAGTCATAAAACCACTCAAGGGTGATTGCTGCGTATTTTGCAGTTATGGAACCGTCAAGTGTCCGCCGGTGCAGACCAACATGAATTGTTGTCAATAAGCCACTAGGCCTGTCATACTGAGTGATCCATCGCTCACAAGGCACGATACCGATTGTGGATGACATTTGGACTTGAAGACGCAAAGTCACAAAGGTGCCTTGTAGGTGGACCTATAACTTTGAAAACAGAAATGAGACCGCAAAGGAGCTTCGCTCTTGCACGGCCCCTGGCTCACTTCTTTTTTTCTCAATGGATTTATTATTTGCACAAGCTTTGCGATTCTTTGCGGCTTTGCGTGAAAATTTTGAATTACCTACGGCTATTTAGTTTTAGTATGTTTTGATATAGAATCAGCAATGAAACTAAGAAAATACTTAATTCAACTGAAATAGTCCATTCTAGTTGGTCGTTGTCATTGGCAGCGAAGTCGAAGGAGTTAGTCAGACTGAGCGAAGTCGAAGTCCTGACTAAAGTCATTTTCTCTAATAACTCAAGTCATAATGTCAGGCGGGTTTAAGTTCTACTTTTTGTTCCAATTAGCGAGCTAGTGAAACAGTGAAGGGGCTATAAAAAATCGCTATTTGTTTTTTCAACGAGTGACTAAAATCTGCTGAATGGAACAATATCAACTTCTCACTTTATTTATTACGGCAGCAGTGCTGGTAGGCGGCGCCATTGCCTTCAGCTATTATGCGGCTCCCTCCAAGCCCGGCATAGTAAAATCTGAACCTTACGAATGTGGAATCCCCACGGAAGGGCCGACATGGATTCAGTTCCATGTTGGTTACTACTTGTTTGCCATCATCTACCTGATCTTCGATGTCGAAACGGTGTTCCTCTACCCCTGGGCGGTAGTGATGAAAGAGATGGGACTTACTGCCTTCATCGAGATATTCATTTTTATGACCCTGTTGGGATTAGGACTCCTGTATGCGTGGAAGAAAAAAGCATTGATATGGGACTAGATATCAAATCAGTTGCATACGAAGACTTCAACGACAACGAAGCCTTGGAGGAGTTGCAGAAGAATGGCAACAGTGTCATGCTGAGTACGCTGGATGATCTTATTAACTGGGGCCGTTCCAATTCGGTGTGGCCTTTGACATTTGCCACCAGTTGTTGTGGTATTGAAATGATGGCGACGGGCGCCCCGCGACATGACTTTGCACGGTTTGGTATTGAAGTCTATCGCGCCAGTCCCCGCCAGGCGGATGTCATCGTCGTCGCAGGCACCATCGTAAGGAAAATGGCGCCTGTGCTGAAACGCTTGTACGACCAAATGGCGGATCCCAAGTATGTGATTGCCATGGGAGCATGTGCCGTATCGGGCGGTCCCTTTTTTTATAATTCATATTCCGTCATCCGGGGTGCGGACCAGGTAATCCCGGTCGATGTGTATATCCCCGGCTGTCCGCCTCGTCCCGAAGCCTTATTATATGGTGTGATGCAGTTGCAGCGCAAGATCAAAGCAATGTCATCTACTCATGCGAAGGAAGTAGTAGAGACTCCGGCCCCATTAGAAGTTTCAAAAGAAAACCCTGTGGTGACCGAAACGCCACCCATGGTTCCACCAGCAGAAACCAAGGCACCATGAACCGTGAACAACTTACCGCCTTTGTCACTGCGCTCGTGCCCGACATAAAGCCAGGATTGAACAAGCAATTTCCTGAATTCATTGTTACGGCCGACCAGATTCACGAACTCTCAGCGGCATTGAAAGATAAACCGGAAACAAAAATGGATTATCTGTTCTGCGAAACTGCGGTTGACCGCAAAGATGGATTTCACATGGTATACCACCTGACTTCCTCCGTACACGGCCACTCCCTCCTGCTGCGGGTAATACTCACCGATAAGGTAAATCCCATAGTGCCAACACTCAGCGGTGTTTGGAAGGCGGCTGAATATTATGAGCGTGAAGTTTTTGACCTGTTTGGAATTCGCTTTGAAAATCATCCTGACTTGCGCCGGATTTTTCTTGAAGATGATTGGGTTGGTTACCCGTTGCGCAAAGATTATAAAGATTCTTTCACCATAGTCCGTTAAGCCATGGAAGAAACGCTCGTTGATATTGACCTGAAAGACAAAGAGGAATACATCATTAACATGGGTCCTCAGCACCCGAGTACGCATGGCGTTTTGCGTTTCGAGACGTGCCTGCAGGGTGAAAAAGTAAAATACATCATCCCACATTGCGGTTACATCCATCGCGGCATCGAAAAGATGAGTGAAAAACTCACCTACCCCCAGCTTGTGCATCTCACCGACCGCATGGATTACCTCTCTGCACATATTAATAATGAGGCGGTGGCTTTGTGCGTGGAGAAAGCCATGGAGGTGGAAGTGAGCGATCGTGTAAAATACATACGCACCATCCTGGCCGAACTGAGCCGCATTGCCTCACATCAGCTTTGGTGGGCGGCATTTGGCATGGACCTCGGCGCACTCACGACATTCTTCTACGGTCTCCGTGACAGGGAAAAAATCCTTGATATTTTCGAAGAAAGCACTGGCTCACGGTTAACGCAGAGCTTCATTACGCCGGGTGGGCTGGTCGATGATGTGAACCCCAACTTTCAGAAGAGCGTGAAAGAGTTTATTAAATACTTCCGTAACAAACTTCCAGAATATGATCAGCTCCTCACCGGCAATGTGATCTTCCGCGAACGTACTCGGGGCATCGGCATTCTCTCAAAAGAAGAGGCCATCGACTATGGCGTCACAGGCCCCAGCGGAAGAGGATCGGGTTTTCATTGCGACATACGCAAGATTGCGCCGTATAGCGCTTATCCTTTCGTGAAGTTTAATGAAATCACCTTCGACGAAGGTGACACCTACCATCGCTACCTCGTGCGGATGAAAGAGATGTGGGAATCCCTCAGCATCATCGAGCAGTTGATTGATAATATTCCACCCGGAGAAACCATGCTTACCCTCAAAGCCATCAAAGCGCCCAAGGGAGATTACTACCAACGCGTGGAAACAGCAAGGGGAGAACTGGGTGTTTACATTGTAAGCGACGGTGGGCCATCGCCGGCACGCATCAAGTACCGCTCTCCTAATTTTTCAAATTTATTTGTGATCAATAAGATTTCCGCCAACCACAAGATTGCGGATCTCGTGGCGATCAGCGGCTCTTTGGATTTGGTGATTCCTGACATTGACCGGTAAATGAATTGACATGTACGATTTCACTCCATGGATCAATTCCATCACGCTGTTCCTCAACGAACAGTTCTCCCCCTTTTGGGCTGGCGTGATTTCTATGCTGCTGCTGGGAATCGCCATACTGATGTTCTATGCCGTGCTGGGATTGTACCTCGTTTATGCCGAACGCAAAATTTGTGCACGCATGCAAAACCGAATCGGTCCCAATCGTGTAGGCCCCATGGGATTGTTTCAGACCATCGCCGACCTCATCAAGCTTCTGCTGAAAGAATTGATCTACATCCGCAATGCGGATAGTTTTTTATTCAACATCGCACCTTTCATTGTGATCGTGGCCTCCATTATGGCGATTGGCGCAATCCCCTTTGCGTTGGGATTGCAGGCCATCGACCTCAACATCGGCGTGTTGTACATCCTTGCCATTTCGAGCATGGGTGTGATTGGAATACTCATTGCGGGCTGGGCCAGCAACAACAAATATTCCGTCATTGGCGCCATGCGCAGTGGAGCACAGGTGATCAGCTATGAATTATCAGTGGGCCTTGCGTTGCTCTGCATCATCACCTTCGCAGGCTCTATGCAGCTTTCTGAAATTATTACCTCGCAGCAAGATGGCTGGTGGATATTCAAAGGACACATTCCCGCCGTCATTGCTTTTGTGATCTACCTGATCGCAGGAACGGCCGAAACCAATCGCGGACCTTTTGATTTGGCGGAAGCTGAATCGGAACTCACCGCAGGATTCCATACTGAATATTCCGGAATCAAATTCGCTTTCTTCTTCCTGGCAGAGTATATGAATATGTTCATCATCGCCGCCCTTGCCACGACACTCTTCCTGGGAGGGTGGCTGCCCTTTCATTTATTTCGATGGGGAGGATTTAATACGATCATGGATTTCATTCCACCGGTATTCTGGTTCTTAGGGAAAACAGCTTTTGTCATCTACCTGATGATGTGGTTCAAGTGGACCTTCCCACGCCTACGCATCGATCAGTTGCTGGCACTGGAGTGGAAATATTTGTTACCAATTAGTTTGATGAATCTGATGGTCATTTCATTTCTAACACTCATGCAATGGCACTTCTAAACACCTTAAAAGAAATAGGCAACTACTTTCGGGAGATCACGGAAGGGGTTGCTTCGCTTGCCCGCGGATTGAGAGTGACAGGCGGGTATTTTATAAGACCGGGAACCATCGTCACACAAAAGTATCCAGAAAACCGTGAGACACTCAAAATGCTTGACAGCTTCAAGGGTGAACTGATCCTCATTCATGACGAAAACAATAAGCACTCATGCAATGCGTGCAATAGTTGCCAGCGCATATGCCCCAACGGTTCAATCGAAGTGATCTCAAATCGTGTACAGGGAGCAGACGGAAGATCAAAACGGGTTTTAGATAAGTACATCTATCATCTGGATATGTGCACATTCTGTGGCCTTTGCATACCATCATGCGAAACACATGCCCTTGCCTTCAACCAGGAATTTGAACATGCTGTGTTCGATAGAAACAATCTTATCAAACAATTAAATAATCCAGGTTCCTCATCAAAAGCAGCAGAAGAATGAGGGGCCCAAAAATCATATTTTATTTTCTGTCCGTCGCGATCGTCGTGTTCTCCATTCTCTCTTTGCTGGATCGGAGAATCTTACGGGCTGCGATTTACTTACTCTTCGTGCTGGTGGCCATGGCTGG
>JAYVRH010000345.1:0-1805 GCA_043776495.1 Cyclobacteriaceae bacterium | reverse complement strand
CTTCGTGCCCTGGAGAGGGGATTTTACACGCGGCATCTTTGTGACTTCGGTAATAGAATCCTCATTGAATGTAGATGAGGCGAATGAGCTCTTTTTGAATTATTACACCGGCCATCCCTTTACAAAGATGTCTGGCAGAATGATTGACATCAAGCAAGTTGTTAACACAAACAAGTGCCTGATCTTTTTGGAAAAAGTCGGGAGCAAACTTGCCATCCACTCAGTAACGGATAACCTTCTGAAAGGAGCAAGCGGACAGGCCGTACAAAATATGAATCTTATGTTTGGTTTTGATGAGTCAGAAGGCCTTCACTTAAAAGCAACCGCATTTTAATATCATGGGACAAAAGAAAATCGCAATTCTGGGGGGAGGTAATCTAGGTACTGCCATCGCGCAAGGTGTAGTGAAAGCTAAACTGGCCCTAGCCTCTGACATCACCATCACTCGTAGAAACCTAACCAAGATCGGTCATCTGAAAAAAGAAGGGTTCAAACTTTCTACTGATAATGCATCTGCCCTGAAGAATGCCACAATGATTATTCTTTGTGTTCAACCAAAACAATTGGCTGGGCTTCTTTCTGAAATCAATTCTTCTCTTGATCCGAAGAAACATATTCTGGTCTCCACAATCACGGGCATCACGACCGAGGAAATTGCATCGCATCTTCAAAAGAAAATACCCATTGTTCGCGCCATGCCCAATACAGCGATCGCCATTGGCAGTTCTATGACATGTCTTTGCGCAAAAGATGCCAGCGAAACCCAGCTTGCAGAAATAAAACATCTATTTGATGGTCTGGGCGTGACCCTTGTGATTGAAGAACGTCTCATGAAAGCTGCCACCGTGCTGGCTGCCAGCGGCATAGCCTTCTTCATGCGTTATATCCGTGCCGCTACTCAAGGAGGCATTCAACTTGGGTTTGATTCGGAAGAAGCCCAACTCATTGCGGCTCAAACCGCTAAAGGGGCGGCTTCACTCCTGCTCAATCAAGAGGAATCACATCCGGAAATTGAAATTGACAAAGTGACTACACCGGAAGGATGTACCATCGCAGGCCTCAATGAGATGGAGCATCAAGGGCTTAGCTCTGCCCTGATTAAAGGAATTATCAGTTCGTATGAGAAGATTAGCAATATTAAGAAGTAGCAAGGAAGCTTTAAGCCATAAGCTTTAGGCTTAAAGCCAAATGAGTCATGGTTTCCTGATGGATAAAAGTCGTAATGGTGTAATTGGTTGGGTAGGTTTATTACTGACAAACCCAAATCATTTATGAAAGACTATAAAAAATTAATTGTGTGGCAAAAGGGGCATGACAATGCTAAACTGGTATATGATTTCACCAAGTGTTTTCCCAAAGAAGAACGATATGGCATTACAAGCCAAATCAGGAGGGCGGTGGTTTCTGTTCCTACCAATATTGCGGAAGGATGCGGAAAGTTTACTCAAAAAGATTTTGCCAGATATCTTCAGATTGCTTTTGGCTCAGCCCAGGAAGCTGAATATCTTTCTTTCCTTTCATTCGAATTGGGATATTTAAAAGAAGAACAATATGTCAAAACAAATTCTCTGATCAATGAAGTTAAAGCCATGCTCATTTAATTATTGAAAAAGGTTCGTGCATGACCTCTTAAGACTTTCAACTCACTACTTTAAACTTTCAACTTTAAACTTTCAATTCACAACTTTAAACTCACAACTTTAAACTTCTTATAATTGAAGCTCTTCGACGTCTATCCACTCTTCAACATTACTCCTGCAAAAGCGAAAGGCTCGTGGCTGTGGGATGAGGGTGGCAATAAATAC
>JAYVRH010000344.1:0-1807 GCA_043776495.1 Cyclobacteriaceae bacterium | reverse complement strand
GGGTTTCGCGTTTCAAAGTTATGGAATCGAGGCAAACTGATCGCTAACTATTTCCCCCAGACGATTAACTTGCATGCATGTTCATCGAGCCACAACTTGGAAAAAAGGAACCCGAAGGGCGGGCAGGGTGGATAGAAGTGGTCTGTGGCTGCATGTTTTCGGGAAAAACGGAGGAACTCATCCGGCGGCTGAACCGGGCGCTGATTGCAAAACAGCGCGTAGAAATTTTCAAGCCGGCAGTCGACAAGCGTTACCATCATGAAAATATCGTGTCTCATGCCTCCCGTGAAATACGCTCTACGCCCGTCAATTTTGCCAATGATATTTTACTCCTCGCGGGCGACTGCGATGTGGTGGGCATCGATGAGGCCCAGTTTTTTGACCAGGACATTGTATCCGTATGCAACACCCTCGCAGACTCTGGCAAGCGTGTGATCGTCGCCGGCCTTGATATGGATTATGAGGGAAGACCTTTCGGTCCCATGCCCAACCTGCTCGCTGTCGCGGAATTTGTCACCAAGGTCCATGCCATCTGTGTACAGACAGGAGAACTTGCTTCTTTTTCGTATCGTCTCAATGAAAACCGTGCTCAAGTTATGCTTGGAGAGAAAGATGAATACGAGGCGAGGAGCAGGAAGGCGTTTGTGGAGGGGATGAAGGGGAGGAGGTAATGGCAAGAATAGGGGAGGGTACGAATTTGCAGGAATAGTATATATAGCTAATTGTTGACGGCAAGTTGTTAGCTAATCAGGTATTAATTATTTCGGCTGTAATCAATTTAAAATTAAATTATATGGACTGGACGATTATAAGTGCAATAAGCGAGTTTGTTGGTGCGATAGGAGTGATCATCTCTATCGCGTACTTATCTATGCAAGTCAGGGAGAATAATAAGAGCATAAAACAAGAAGCCAGGGATGCGATCTTTCGGGAAATGCATGAGTGGACTTGCACGATCGCAAGCAGCCCGTCACTATCAACCGCTTTTGTAAAAGGCAATGCTGATTTTCATTCGCTGGATGAACAGCAAAAGGGGCAATATGTTTTAATTATGTACAGTATGACAAAGATTTTTGAGAGTATATTTATTCACTATTGCGAAGGACTTATTGAGGGAGAAGTATGGGAGAGGAATTATGCAATACTTGTTTCATACATCAGCCAAAAAGGAGGAAGATTCTATGTCGAACATAGATTGGATGCATTTGACCCCAGGTTTCAGGTTTTATTGAAGGACCCCAAAAGTAGATTTATTTTAGCACCCGCCAGCGTTATGGTTGAGAGTGTAGGAAAATAATTGAATTACAACCAGCCGGGCCACTTCGACAAAGACGCAGTTCGAAAGCCACCTATCAAAATTGAGATTATGACAACAGAACAACTCAATCAGATCGCAGACGACTTGGACAGTGGATTTAAGTGTTACATCCACAAGGAGAATGGTACTTTAATTTCTATCCCTGACGATCTCAGACATCCTGGTATGGACATGGACGCTTGGGAGGAAGACATGGAGAAGATTGACTCTGAGCCTGGCGGATTTATCGTGATTGAACCCATGGACTCAAGGGAGTCGTTCAATATCATGGAGGACTTTGTGGAGACCGTAACAGAAATCGCAATCCATGATCGGCTGGCAGAGTCCCTTCAAAGGCCTAAGCCTTTTCAGAATTTCAAGTTTGACATTGACAGATCTGGACCTTATAGGCAAAAATGGTTTGACTATAAGAAGCAAAGAATGGTTGAATGGGTGAAGGAGCAAATTGAAGCTACCAGCAGTGGAGAGAGTAATTGAACAACTTGCTTT
>JAYVRH010000343.1:0-5784 GCA_043776495.1 Cyclobacteriaceae bacterium | reverse complement strand
TTTTCAGAGAAAAGTCTTAGATCGTCAATCCCGTAGCGGAGCATGGTCACACGCTCGATGCCCATGCCAAATGCGAACCCGGTAAATTCCTCCGGATCAACGCCACTGTTCCGCAATACATTGGGATGCACCATGCCTGAACCGGCGATTTCAACCCATCCTGAGTGCTTGCAAATATTGCACCCTTTGCCGTGGCATATAAAGCAACTAATATCAATCTCGGCGCTCGGCTCAGTAAAAGGAAAGAAAGAAGGCCGAAGTCGAATCTTAGTCTCCTTTCCAAACATTTCCTTCGCGAAATGATAAAGCGTCTGTTTCAGATCAGCAAAGCTTACATTCTTATCAACATAAAGACCTTCCACCTGATGAAAGAAGCAATGGGCCCGTGCTGAGATGGCCTCATTTCGATACACCCTTCCGGGCATGATGGCGCGGATTGGAGGCTTTTGTTTTTCCATCAATCGTATCTGCACATTCGAAGTATGTGTACGGAGAAGCATGTCAGGATTTTTCGAAATGAAAAAAGTGTCCTGCATTTCTCGCGCCGGGTGGTTCTCAGGGAAATTAAGCGCTGAAAAATTATACCAGTCGTCTTCTATCTCCGGACCATCGGCCACCTCAAAACCAAGTCGTTCAAAAATCTCAATGATGCGATAGCGTGTAAGATTTAAGGGGTGCAGGTTGCCTACCGTATTTTGAATTGCTGGTAAAGTTAAATCAACCCCACTGGAGCTTTCCGGTTGCTTGGAGCCTGCCAATGCAGACCATTCCTTCAATTTTGCTTCTGCCAGCTGTTTTAGTTCATTAAGAGGCTTTCCAGTTTCTTTCTTTTTCTCCGGTGGAAGCGTTTTGAGGTCTTCAAAAAGTTGAGGAATGATCCCTTTGCGGCTGAGATATCTAAGGCGAAATGACTCCACATCCACAGACGTTTCAGGCTGGAATAAATCAATTTCTCTTTTTAGTATTTCTACTTGCTCAAGCATTGGTAAAGGCATTGGATGATTGTCTCTGCTTCCATTTCAAGGCAAAATTAATGAACAAACACGTGATCACGATGATTGGCAATAAAACAAGATCAGATTGAGACTTTAACAAGAAAGCGCCCATCAAGAAAAAAATGTTAATACCAGCGATCCATTTTACCGCACCAGCATGCGAAAAGCCCAGTCCCAAAAAGCGATGATGGAGGTGGTTGCGATCAGCATGAAAAGGAGACTGCATGGCTCTCAATCTAAGGATGATTACACGCAATGTATCAAAGACCGGAATAATTAAGATGCAAATTGCAGTGGACACAGAAGCTTCGAACTTGGCTATGTGCTCTGCAGGAAGTTGATAATTATAATTGATAAACTGAATGGCAAAGTAGGACACAATTAATCCGATTGTGAGTGCACCCGTATCACCCATAAAAATACTAGAGGGCTCCCAGTTGAAAACTAAAAATGCGATCAAAGAACAGGCAAAGATTAATGCGATTAAACTCAGAAAATGCTGATCGGCCATATAAAACCAAATACCAAAGAAAAACAAGATCAAGAATCCAATGGTACCTGCCAAACCATCAATACCATCAATCAAATTATAGGCGTTGGTAATTATAATCACAGTGAAAAGACTGATGAAGTATGAAAGTGGGGATGAAAAATAGCTTTCGGGTACCAATCCGTAAAGAGAAGTCAGTGTCACCTCATCCAGGAATACCAAAACAAATACAGGCAAAAACTGGCTGAGTAATTTCTGTCGAGGGCTTAAGGCGAGCACATCATCCCGCAAGCCAATCAGAAACATCAGCGCGACCGAAACAAAAAAATATCTCATGATGATCCATTGCTGCAGTGGCAAAGCAATCAGCATAGCAAGAGAAGCTCCTGCCAGGATCGCAACACCTCCCATGGAAGGCACAAAATCAGAATGGATTTTATGCGGGCCCGGAACGTCAACCCACTTTAGTTGCTTAAATATCTTGATAATCACCGGAAATAACAGAAAGGAAATTAAAAAAGAAGCAAATGAAAAAATGGCAAGCTGAGTTAGCGAAATCATAAAAATCTTTCAATACAAAAGCGATCAATCTTCACACAGTTCCTCATGTCAATGATAAATTTAGTTTTATCCTGTAACGGTAAAATTAGTTAAATCACTGAACACTTCAGTACTGAGCAAACTCAAAAGAATTTCTTTATCGAATCCGCTATAAAATCAATAGCACCATCACCCAGCCCGGGATAAACAGGAAGACTTAAACATGTGCTGGCTATCTCTTCCGCAATAGCAAAATCACCGCGTTTAAATCCCAGATCGGAATAAGCCCTTTGTAAATGAGGGGGTATGGGGTAATGAACTAAAGTGCCAATATTATTTTTGTGTAGGTGCTGCTGCAAGGCATCTCGCTTTGAAGTTCTTATCACATAGAGGTGGTAGACCGATCTCGTCCCATTTGCTTCATAAGGGGTGATAATGTCACCGATGCCCTTTAGCCTTACATTATATTTAGTAGCGATATCTGCTCTTTCGGTGCTCCACTTTTCTATAAAGTTCAGCTTAATTGATAGGAAGCCTGCTTGAATTTCATCAAGTCTGGAATTGATCCCTTTTTCCTCGTTGTAGTATTTCCTTGAAGAACCATAATTTCGAATGGTCGCAATTCGCGATGCCAATTCTTTCGAATTAGTAGTTACCGCTCCGGCATCGCCCAATGCTCCCATGTTCTTTCCAGGGTAAAAACTGGTGGCGTTGATGGTGCCAAAACTACCGGTTACCCGGCCTTTATAAGACGCACCTTGAGCATGCGCATTATCTTCAACGACCGAAACGTTATGCTTTTTTGCTATATCCATGATGGCATCCATTTCACAGGGTTGTCCATAAAGATGCACTGGCAAAATCACTTTCGTATGTTTAGTAATTACTTCAGTTAATAATTCCGGATTGATGTTGTAAGTGTCCGGCCTTGGCTCTACTGGAATGGGTGTCGCACCAACGGCGGAGACCGCAAGCCATGTCGCAACGAAAGTGTGGGAAGGCACTATTACTTCATCTCCATTCCTAATATCTAAAGCTTTTAGGCAAAGCACCAATGCATCCAACCCGCTTGCAACCCCAACACAGTAACCAACACCACAAAATTTCGCATAATTTTTTTCAAACTCTGCTACATTCTTTCCCAACACATACGAGTTGCTATCATAGAATTCTTCAAATTTCTTTATCATCAATTCCCGGATGGGCTGATGCATCGCTGAAAAATCAAGAAACTTAATTTCCATCTATGGTTATAAGGACACCGCCGGGAGCACACTATGACTTTTGTACATGCTACTCCCCTTACGCCATTTCACTGGTAAGAAGATTACGATGATCATAATAGGAGAAACCTGAAAACGGATGAATGACAATGTGGTTAAGTGTGCTAATGAAATCACATGATTTAGATTTCTCTCATTAAAGATCCAATGGTTTGAAAGATTATTTTCACATCAAAATAGAAAGACCAGTTTTCGATATAGAACCGGTCCAATTTTATTCTGTTTCTCATGTCACTGATATTTCTTGTCTCCCCTCGGTAGCCCATACATTGCGCCAACCCCGTAACACCAGGCTTCACATAGTGTCTTCCCATAAATTTAGATATCAATTTACTGTATTCTTCAGTGTGCTTAATCATATGCGGGCGTGGCCCCACTGTTGACATATCTCCTAGCAGGACATTAATAAATTGCGGAAACTCATCAAGGCTGGAATTTCTAAGAAAAAAACCCAACCGCGTAACCCTTGAGTCATTGGACGTAGCTTGCCTTGTGTCGGATTCGTTATTGACTACCATCGTTCTAAACTTGATGCACATGAAAGGCTTGTTATCCCTTCCGCTTCTTTTCTGCCGAAACAAAACCGGGCCTGGCGATTCCATTTTTATGGCGAGGGCAATGATGGGAAACAACCATGACAATACCGTAAGGATGACAACAAGAGAAAACAGAAAATCAAAAACTCTTTTAAAGAATTGGTTCTTAATGTCATCCAGTGGAATTGTTGAAATATTGAAAACAGGGATTTGGTCATAAAGTTCCAGTTCAAGTGACCTCTGCTGAAAGGATCTATAGTCAGCAATCAACTTGACTCTGATGAGGGCATCCATCCCAAAATCGATAATTCTTTTTAAGTCGGCGCTCTCTAATTCAGGCAGACAGCAATAGATCTCATGGATGTTTCTCCCTTCACAAAATCTCTGAATTCCCTCAATGTCCCACCCGCCTTCTGATTTTTCAAACAATCCCAGGAATCTGTATTTCAACTCCGGGTGAATCAGAAAATACCTCCTCACTTCTTTTGCTAAATCACGTTGGCCTACAATGATGACGTTCCTGGTTTTGATGCCCTGCTTGGAGAAAATGCTCCAAAAATAAAGCGCGAATAACTTCCATAAAAAAAATGTTGGAATGAAAAGAAAGTACATTACCACAATTTGTTGAGGTGCGTAGTTCCTTTTAAAGAAGAAAATAAGAGATGCAACGACAAGCAGGTGAATAAAAATAAAACTCAATTGACTCTTCACTACTTTCAGAATTCCCCAGCTGCGCGAAAAATTGTATGGGTTTGAAACCACCATCAGAAAAAGCCAGGCCAGATTACTGAAAATAAAAAGGTAGATGCTGTTGACTTTTTCCGGTCCGAGCATTTCTATTTTGAACAGCGAATAAGATAAGGCGATTGAAACATTCAAGAAAATCAGGTCACCCAGAAAGAAAACCATCCTGATAAGAATCGACATATACCCTTGCTTTATCCCTTTTATTGCTGAATTAAGGGGCTAAGATCGGAAAAATCAAGCACCTTTCAAGCGAAAGGAAGGCTTGTAGCTATTGTAATAAACGATGAACGTCTGATGGAGGAGTGCAAAAAATACCACCCCCTGATATCGACCAAAAAAGACTTCTGTCATACCGTAAATAAAAAATGGAAAAAAAATCAATGTCCCAAGTACATTGCTATTACGAACAGATTGATATAATGGCCTGCCCAACAGAAGCATCAAGCAGCTCAATCCGATCAAACCATTGGAAAACAAAATCTCTATAAATTGATTGTGTGAATTATAACTCGAATTCGCATATTCGCCAAGGTTGTGGGACAAGTAATATTCATTCAAGACTATTTTGTAATCTCCAGTGCCTACCCCCAATGCAATATTGGAGCTTGCATTTAACGCTGATTCCCATAAAACCATGCGTTCCCAATAATCATTCTTCCCTGATCGTGGGCCACTATCCTGAAAAGCACTGAAGATAAACATGCATAAAATCATGAGCGTTGCTACACCAAAAGTCAGGGTTCTTGCTTTTGTCTTCTTTTCCTGAATAAACTTCAGCACAAAGAAAGAAAGAATGAGCAGGGCGCTGATGTATGCAGTCAGCCCACCCGTGAGCAAGAGTATTAGAAAAAGAAACATCATCACAGCAACTTTGAGTCGAGTATAAATCATCTCTTCATAATACAGCAAATAAAGGCCGAAAGTTATTGCAGCGATGAGATAATATGCCATATAGGTAGGGTGCGAATCGACTATTTCCAATAGCTGATCGAAAAAGAAAACCTGGGGATTTCCATTCTCCCAATAAAGGTAGATTGCGTTTGAAAGGCAAATCAAGGAGGTTATGACCAGCCCGGCGGTAAAGGCATAAAATATCCCCAGCAGGTGGTCTTTACTAAAATTCTTAACTTTATTAAGTACCAATGGAAGTATCAACAAACTTAAACTGGTCTCAATTACCCTGAGCCCCATTT
>JAYVRH010000342.1:0-5786 GCA_043776495.1 Cyclobacteriaceae bacterium | reverse complement strand
CCAGCATCGCACTCGGAATGATGCTCGTAGCGGCCTGCCCAGGTGGAAACATTTCAAATTTCTTGACGCACTTATCAAAAGGGAACACGGCATTGTCTGTGAGTCTTACGGCCATTGGCACAGTGCTGGCCATCGTAATGACACCATTCAACCTGGAACTTTGGGCCGGTTTGTATCCGCCGACAGCACAACTATTAAAGGAAGTGCAACTGGATGCTTTGGATGTCTTCAAGGCCATTTTGTTGTTAGCCGGATTACCCCTCACAGTAGGGATGATCTTCGCGCACTATTTTCCAGACCCTGCCGCAAAAGTTTCGAAGGGTGTGAAGCCTGTTTCGATTCTGATTTTCCTGGCGTTTGTGGTTATCGCATTCGCCAATAACGTCGATCACTTTCTGAACTACATCCATCTTGTGGTGATCATTGTTTTTGTTCACAATGCTGTGGCTTTGCTCACTGGCTATTGGGCCGCCCGGCTAGCCGGACTTGCACCAGCAGATCAGAAGACAATCGCCATCGAGACAGGGATACAGAATTCCGGATTGGGGCTTTTGCTGATCTTCAGTTTTTTCAATGGCCTAGGTGGGATGGCAATCGTAGCGGCATGGTGGGGTATCTGGCATATTGTCTCCGGCCTGATGATTGCGACCTATTGGTCCCGTAGGGCAACCACCACTCAAGCGGTCTGATCGTGCAACGCTTATGGTACTATTTTCTTCGAGATTATGTCTGGCTTGGACTTCACTTCTACTTTAAGAAAATTATCATTCATGGCAGGGAAAATATTCCTGCCGGTCCCGTGATTTTTGCGGCCAATCATCAAAATGCTTTTTTGGATGCATTGATGATTGTGTGTTTTAACTCACACTTCACCTATTCTCTCACGCGTGCTGATATTTTTAAGAAACCATTACTTAGGTGGCTGTTAACAACATTTAACATGTTGCCCATCTATCGCATTCGTGATGGCTGGCAATCTCTTTCGGAAAATAAAAAAACATTCGACATCTGTGAAAAGCTCTTCCTGAAAAACGGTGCCATCGTCATTTTTCCGGAAGGGAATCATGGCGGCCAAAGGAGGCTGCGTCCACTCAGCAAAGGCTTCACAAGATTGGCGTTCGAGACGTTGCAAAAAAATGCTGATTTACAAATATCCATCATCCCTGTAGGATTAAACTATACTGATCCTCAGGCTTTCCGAAGTAGCATAAGCGTATTGTTCGGCAAAGCAATTTCAGCCAACGACTATTTCAAGGAACCGATTCAACCTGCCGCCAACCAACTGCGAAATGATTTAACGACACGTTTAAAAAAGTTAATCACTCACGTGGAAGATGCCGATCATTATGACCAAATCATTCAACGCCTCGAGTTAACGCATCCCAACTACCTTGACCCGGATGATACAAATGAAAGAATTTCAAGGATACTGAAAGGCGAAGTTCTTCCGATTAAAGCGCTGAAAAAGAAAGCATTTGCCTGGATGTTCAATTTGCTATTCTATTTGTCCTTTGTGCTCAATTTTATTCCGCTGATGATTTGGCGCAAGGTCAAAAGTGGAGTCAGGGACCCGGTATTTATTGCTTCTTTGAAATCCATATTCGGGATTTTTGTATTTCCATTCTATTATGTTCTTACCTGCTGGCTTATTTATGCACTGCTTGGTCCATTCATCGCAGTCTCATGGTGGATGATTTCCTTACCATCGATGTTGTTTATTAGAAGATAGGCCCAGCCGTCCCGAGTCTTGTACCGCATAAGTAATATTATGATTCCCAAGGCGGGGAGTTTTATCTTTGCATAACCCATTTCAAAATTCATGAAAGATATCCTCTTCAAAATCACCGTTCTCACATTTGGTGTTAGCCTTTTTTTCGCTTGCTCCAAGAAGGAATCATTGAACGAAACTTTTATCCGCATTAACCAGGAAGTCCTTCAAAATTCAAAAGCATATTCAACCCTCAAAGAGGCCACGTCCACCATCGGGCATCGCCTTACAGGATCAGAAAATGGCAAGAAGGCAGAAGAGTACACCTTTGGTAAATTCAAGGAATACGGTTTCGATGATGTGAAATTTCAAGAGTTTGAAGTGGAGGCATGGTCCCGGGGTGATGTTTCCGTAACCATTGACGGGGCTCCAATGCCAGCGGTTACGTTGGGGCATTCGCCCATTGCCGCGGATGTGACCGGTGAAATTGTGGATATGGGCAATGGTCTTGAGGTGGATTATGAGCCTAATCCCAAAGCCGCAAAAGATAAAATTGTTCTGATCTACATCGATCTCCTCGAGGGCAGTAAGAAAGAGCTTCACAATCTCCACCGAAGTGAAAAAGCGGCCATCGCCATCAGCCATGGTGCCAAAGGTGTTATCATTTTCAATCAGGTGGACAAAGACGTATTGTTAACCGGAACTGCCTCCGTTACCGGAGAATTGATTCCCATCCCTGCGGTCTGTATTGGAAAAGAAAACGGGATGGCCCTTAAAGAGAAATTGAAAACCAAAAAAATTCAGGCCCACCTCCTCATGTCCAACCACAGCGATGTCATCAAGGCAAGAAATGTGGTGGCAACGTTGAACGGCTCCAAGCTGCCTGAGGAGCGCATCATCATCGGGGGTCATCTTGATTCCTGGGACCTCGCTACAGGCGCGATTGATAATGGCATTGGATCATTTTCTATTTTGGATATGGCACGTGCCTTCAAAGCAAATAAGCTTGCTCCCAAAAGGACCATACAGTTTGTGATGTTCATGGGTGAAGAGCAAGGTTTGTTAGGCTCGCGATATATGGTTGACCAGGCAGTCAAAGATGGCTCTATCGAAAGCATGAAGTATATGATGAATTGTGATATGAGTGGCAATCCAATTGGCGTCAACGCAGGCGGTCAACTTGAAGACAGCACCTTCTACAAGTCACTTGGTGCAGAAATTCAGAAGATTGACACGATCTACAGAAATAAGTTCACTAACCGCTCAGGCTTGCACAGTGACCATCAGCCATTCATGCTTCAAGGCGTACCAATTCTTTCTATGCATGCCAACCTCGATCGTTCCATTTATCGTTGCTATCACTCGGACTGTGATGATTTTAATCTGGTGAATGAAGAACATCTGATGAACACTGTCCGCTTTGGCACGATGATTCTATATGGTCTCGCCAATGCAGATAAACTTCCCGCCCGGAAAATGGATAGCGAGATGACAAAGCAGTTTATGATTGATAATAATCTGAAAGAGCCCTTGATTATTGCCGGAGACTGGAAGTGGGAAAAATAAACTTAAAATAAAAAAGTTAACTTCTCAGTTGCCCGAACCCGAGCTTGAGTAGCGCTCCACCTGTGCACGGCTCAAAATCTGGCTCAAAGAATATTTCCTGGTTGAATCCCTAAAAAAGACTTGCTGTGTTTTTTGCCAGGTGGTACAAGGACCCAGACCTTCGACTCCATAGCGACTCATCTTGGCGCTGGTTGCTTCCGGGTCCTTGAATCTGATCTGATAGTAACTGGATTTATCGCATTCACCACAACTGCACAATAAGATTGCACACAAAAAGAAAAAATATTTCATAGCTCCAAAACCGCTCCTTGTTGTTGACCATTAATCCACTTGAAAAACGACAAGTAAACGGTTTTGGTGTGCTCAAAACGACCAAGCGTTCAAGGGCGCGCCAAGCGGTATGTCAGGGGAGTTGAACCGATGCTGGTTTTACATTTCGGACGCCTGCTTTTTTACCATTACCATTTCAATCCCCTTGTCTTTGACCATCTTATTAATCGAATCCACATTTGAGTTAATCATGCCGCGAAGATTTTGCAATTCACTGTCAATTTTTCTGGTGAGCTCTTGTCGCACTTCTTCACCTTGCCTGGTGGGGTGGAAATCACCCTGCCCCTGCTCCACCATTAAATGGGCAAGGCGATTGTTGAGTTTGATTCCATAGTTAAGAGGATCTTGTACACTTCGGTTCTTGGTTTGGTGAATGTTATTTTCCGCTGTCGTCAATTGCTCTTCAAATTTTTTAACTGCTTCCGTCAAATCTTTATACATCGGTTCTGATCCTACTTTGTTTTTCAGGTATCCTAAGTCTTCCTTGATTTTTCGGATATCGATTACTCCCTGATTGGCTTCACTTACTTTGTCGCGCACCTTCACCAGAAAATCAAACTGCGACTGGAAGTCTTCAGGTGTTGCGCTGATGCGGGGGTCCTTCAGAATTTCAAATTCCTGTTCCGTGGATTGACCATTGATGGTAAGTCGTACTTTGTACTTACCCGGAACGGCTTTTGGTCCAAGATTGGGTGAACCATAATACACCATGCCGGGAAAAGTCTTGTAGCCAGGGTAGCGCATATTCCACACAAATCGATTTCCACCCTTCTTAATATTTAATTGATCTACTTTGTCCTTTGCTTTGTTCGAATACGATTTGATGATGTCACCATCCATTTCCATGAAATCCAGTTTTGCATCAGTTTTGTCATCCACATTTTTTGCAAAGAAGTACGCCAACACGCCTCCCGGATGATTTTCTCCTTCAAGCTTACGATTTACCGGATTGAAGCCTCCACCACCCGGCATACGATAACTTGGCATCGGCTTGAAAAGATGGAATTCCTTTCCAATCATCTCACCTGACAGTTGGTGTAGCGGGGTAAGATCGTCGATGATCCAAAAGCTCCTGCCATGTGTAGCCGCAATGAGGTTGTCGTTTTTAATTGCCAGATCATGGATGGGCACCGGCGGAAGGTTAAGCTGCAACTTTGACCAGCTTGCTCCATCATCAAATGATACCCACATCCCCTTTTCTGTTCCGGCATACAGCAGCCCTTTTCTTTTTGGATCCGCCCTCACTACCCGCACATACTCATCTTTTGGAATACCATTGGTGATGAGTGTCCAGGTTTTTCCATAATCTGAAGTCTTAAAAGCGTAGGGAGTATTGTCGCCAAACTTATAAGAGGTGGCCGCCACGTATGCTCCTCCTTTCACAAAAGGATTTACATCAATCGCGTTCATCATGTTGTATTTTGGCGACATGGGCGGAGTAATATTTTTCCAATTCTTTCCACCATCCGTTGTCATGTGTACCAGACCATCATCGGACCCAACCCAGATTTCATCTTTGGTATAGGGTGATTCAGTAGTCACAAACAGGTTGGCATAGTATTCAGCACCTGTATTATCCTGCGTAATCGGTCCCCCTGAGGATTTGATCGTCTCCGGCTCATTGCGTGTCAGGTCAGGGCTTAGCTCCTCCCAACTTTCGCCTCCATCGTATGTTGCATGAAGATGATTGGAGCCGGCATACAATTTTTTGGGGTCGTGTGGACTGAAGGTTACAGGGAAGTTCCAGTTAAAACGATATTTCATCACTTCAACGCCCGAGCCTGCCGGGAGGTCGGGCCACACGTTGGTACTTCTTTCTTGCCCGGTTGCCAGGTTTTGCATACTCATATAACCTTTATAGTCGCTACCATAAATCACATCCGGGTTCAGCGGGTCTGGAGCGAGGTGGGCACTCTCACCAATCGACAATGCATCCCAGTCTTTCTCCGTTACTGAATTCCCATCGGTACGATGTGGAATACGAACACTGCTATTGTCTTGCTGTGCCCCATAAATTCGATATGGAAATTGATTGTCGGTGGAGACGCGATAAAATTGTGCCGTTGGTTGATTATGATAGGTGGTCCAGCTTTCTCCACCATCATTGGAGACCTGCGCCCCACCGTCATCGGCGATGATCATTCGTAAGTTGTTATTGGGATCGATCCATAAATCATGATGA
>JAYVRH010000341.1:0-5789 GCA_043776495.1 Cyclobacteriaceae bacterium | reverse complement strand
TGATCGGACTATTATTGATAAAGAGAAGGAAGCAATTTGAAGGACAACTTTTCTTGCTTTACCTAATTGGGTACGCGGCGGGTAGGGCAGTGCTGGAGCTTTTTAGAGGAGATCTTGAGCGGGGATTCATCGTTGAAAATTATCTCTCTTATTCTCAATTCATCTCCCTGTTGCTCATTGCCGTGGCACTGTTCTTCTATGTTCGGCGCAGAAAGACTAAATTGCTCACCGCTAACATTCGATGAGGTATGGAAGATGAAAGCTTGGGACAAAAAGTAAAACGCAAAACCATCAGCATGTTGAAAAAAACATTAATCATTCTTGTTGTGGTTGCGATGGTTGTTTTCTCATTTCTCTATTGGGCCACTTACGAAAGTGGCGTAATGGCTGGAAAAGTTCTTCGGCTGAGTGAAAAGGGGGTGATCTTCAAAACCTATGAAGGCAAACTCAACCTCGATACTTTCGGGGCGCTAAAAGGTGTAAGTCCTATTGCTGAATCTTTTGACTTCTCGGTAGAAGGAAGCCAGCAAGAGGTCATCAAGACCCTGCAAGAGGTTGCGCTGAGTGGAGAGCGGGTGAACCTTCACTTCAAAAAACGGTACGCTCAATTTCCCTGGCGGGGAGAAACAAAATATTTCGTGACGGAAGTGGAGCGGCTTAAATAATATTCCTTGAAAAATTCTTCCCTGATTGTTGTCTATGGATCATATGGTTACACCGGCAAGTTGATTGTCAACGAGTGCCAGAGGAAGAATCTTGAAGTAGTCCTCGCTGGCAGAAACGAAGAACAACTTAAGAAGCAAAGCGAACAATCGGGATATCCTTATCAGGTCGTAAACAGCGATGACGCCGCCGGGTTGAGAAAATTATTGGAACCCGCAACTGTAGTCATCCATTGCGGAGGCCCGTTTCGATTTACTGCCAAAACAATGGCGGAAGCTTGTCTCGCCACAAAAACCCATTACACAGACATCACCGGCGAGTATCTTGTTTTCGAATTGCTTCCTCTCATGGATAAAGAAGCCCGGGAGGCTGGCATTACCCTGATGCCCGGAACAGGGTTCGATGTTGTCCCGTCCGATTGCCTGGCACTTCATCTCAAAAACAGATTGCCTTCTGCCACCCACTTGCAATTGGCTTTCACAATGTCAAAAGGAGGACTCTCGCGTGGTACAAAAAAGAGTATGACGGAAGGATTGGGTCATGGCGGCCTGATTCGACAAAATGGAAAACTTATACCCATTGCGCTAGGCTCAAAATCAATGGAGATTGACTTCGGTGCCTTTAAAACAAAAACTCTTTGCATACCCTGGGGAGACATTTCAACCGCCTGGAGAAGTACAGGCATCCCGAATATTGAAGTGTATACCGGTGCCACTGATAAGATGATACGCAATGCCAAAATGAGCAACTATATTGGTTGGCTTCTGCGAATGCGTTGGTTAAAAGAATACATTTTAAAAAAAATCGATAATCAACCTGCGGGCCCCAGTGATGAAAAACGAGAAGGTGGACGGAGTTTCTTGTGGGGAAAAGTTTCCGATGAATCAGGTAAAGAATGCATCAGTCTTTTGGAGACGGTCAGTGGCTATAGCCTCACGGCAAAGACAAGTGTATTGATCGCTGAAAAAATCCTAAAGGGAGATTTAAAGACAGGATACCAAACTCCCGCCATGGCTTATGGAGCTGAATTGATCCTGGAGGTAGAGACCACCAAAAGAATCGATGTGTGAAGGGCTTGCACATCCCTCGTTTACCTTTTTTTTCGGATTTGCATTGTTCACGAAAGATTACCCCTCCACGCTGGGTTCAGTTTTCAAAAACAATAGATCATCCGAAGTTCCATTCTCTCGAAAAGTATTTACGATAGTTATGAAGTGTTCAGAATTTGTTTTAAGATTAATTAAATCCAAATAATTTCTCATAAATTTCACATAGCCATAATGTGGCAGGATCAAATCAAAGAAATCCTTGTTTGATACTGACGATACATTTTCAAGATGGTGGGGTACGTATTCGATGTACAGAAAGCGTGATTTTTGCAGCAATTCCTTCATTCCCCGCAAAGCGTAAAACTCTGCACCCTCTATATCCATGATGATTCCATTTGCATCTGGTAATTTTTCGGCTTTGACATGCTCATCCAGGCAGATCATAGTCACCTCAATTGTTTTTGGTGAATCATAATTATAAAAGTAGTGATCTATCTTCGGTTTGATTTTGCTTCCGCCGGAATTCAATCGGTTCTTATAAAATTCGATTTTTCGCGCAAAGTCTCCGACTGCATAGTTAAACACATGTGCATTGTTGACACCATTCAGATGCAGGTTGGTTGTCAGGTAGTTAAATGTCTCTGGATTCGCTTCATAGCCAATCACCTCCCTGCATGATTTAGCGAGGGGGATGAGCAACGCACCGATGTGTGTTCCCACTACGTAGACAATATCATTTTTTGAGAGATAATGCTCAAGTTCTTGTATTTCCGATGTGTCATACGCTCCCTTGAAGCCCAGCGCCTTTCCTACGGACACATCGTCGAGAGGGGCTGCCAAAAGACCATTCCTTGTGTTATAAATCACCCCAAGCGCATACTTTCCCATAACTTTTTTCCGGAGGAAAGAGAATATTCGCTGCTTGATAAAATTTATTCGATGTCCCATCTCTATAATCAAAGCTAATAACTTCTATTTTACATTGATTACTTTTTCATTTTTTGGGACAAGCTTTCCAAACGGTTCCAACTTTTGTCCATGTCTGGCTGCAACCAACTCAAATTCATCCGTACTGTTTGAATCGACCGATACCAGGAGCCCTCCACTGGTCTGAGGGTCTGCAAGAACTGCGCGCTGGACATCACTGATGGAAGAGATTTTGTTTCCATAACTGTCCCAGTTGCGTTGAGTGCCACCCGGCATCGACTTTTGGTGGATGTAAGTATCGAGGAAATTAAATCTCGGAACTTTTGCAAATTCGATTTCTGCCGAGAGTCCACTCCCCTCGCATACTTCGGTAAGGTGCCCAAGCAAACCAAAGCCTGTGACATCTGTCATTGCGTTGACGTACGACAATTTCCCAAATTCACTTCCTAATTTATTCAGGGTAAGCATGGCTTCGACTGCCTTTTTCAAATGGGCCTCACTTACAATTCCTTTCTTTTGAGCGGTAGTAACAATACCGATTCCCAAAGGCTTGGTCAGATAAAGCACAGATCCCTCTTTTGCCGTATCGTTTCGTTTGAGATGCTCTTTTTTTAGTTTGCCCGTCACTGCCAATCCAAACACCGGCTCCGGACAATCAATGCTATGACCTCCCGCAAGTGGAATGCCTGCCTCAGCACATACCTTTCTGCTTCCCTCCAATACTTCTTTGGCAACGTCAGGTGGAATTTTATCAATGGGCCAGCCCAGGATCGCGATGGCCATGAAAGGTTCTCCCCCCATGGCATAGACATCGCTGATGGCATTTACTGAAGCAATCGCGCCGAACATGAAAGGATCATCCACAATCGGCATAAAAAAATCGGTGGTGCTGACTATGCAAGTACCATCACCGAGGTCAAATACAGCGGCATCGTCTTTCGATTCATTGCCGACCAGGAGAAATGGAAATTTTGGCTTAGGTCCATCGGAATGCAGCATGGTATCCAGCATAGCAGGAGAAATCTTACAGCCGCATCCGGCACCGTGAGAGTATTGGGTTAGTTTAATCATTGATCGTTTAAAAAGGGCTAAAGTTTTTTATATCGCATACTCCCCGTGGTCGGTGTTGTCACCGGCCACTCACACATTGGCAACTTTTGAAACCTCCTTTATCAAACCTGCCGCATATTTTTCAGAATCAACCCCATCCCACGGAAGTACTAATTGAATCCGATCCCTCTTCTTGCCAATGCTTTCAAGATAAGCCTTATCATAATAGGTCAACAGGATTTCAATGGTAGCACTCATGTCTCCTTGCAGTAGTTTTTCCTTTGCGTCATTATAGTGCTGACCCCCCAGCTTCTTCACCACCTTACCCATGGACTGCAAAAATTCGTCGCGGTCAGCCGGGCCGTATTCGTTCACGAGACGTTGGATGCGAATTTCTTTGGGCACCTCCATCTGCACCAATGGACCGCGCCTCATCTGAAATAATAAATCATTTGGTAAGAATATTTTTCCAATTGCAAGAGATTCATCTTCTACCCAAACCCGTCTGGATAAATCCAATTTTAAAATCTCCTCAAAGAGTTCGTTTTGAAATTGCTCGGTGCTGGGTTGGGGAGGCATTAGCAAACCACCGAATGCCGATCCTTTATGGTGGGCCAATCCTTCCAAATCCAAAATTTGCTCTCCTTGATCGGCCAAAGCACGGAGCACTTCGCTCTTTCCACTTCCCGTACAGCCTGTGATTAAGATAATTCTTAATGGTTTCTTGAATGACGCAAGCGCTTCATGACGATAAGCCTTGTAGCCACCCTGTAGTGATTGGGTCTTCACCCGGGCCATGCCGACAAACTGGCAGAAGTTGCTTGACCGCATTCCACCTCTCCAGCAGTGTACCAGAATTTCCCTTCCATCGGAGATTTTTTTTGTCTCGTCCAGAATGTCTGCCAATCGCGGCCCAACCAGTCGAAATCCTTCTTTGATGGCTTCCTCCTGCCCTTTCTGTTTGTATGCAGTGCCGACAATCACTCTTGCTTCATTGTTCAGCAGGGGCACATTGATGGCTCCGCGCACACAACCGGCTTCAAACTCGCCTTCTGATCGCACATCCACTACGGGATGATCGTGACGAAGCAGTAAAAAGTCGGTAATCGAGAGAGGCATATTTTAAGAGTGTGCAAATTTACTCTTTTGAATAGCGAGAATAGGCGCTACAAAAGAAATCTGAAATGGTAATTTGCATAATAAGATTGACAAAGTATTTTAAACACACCACATTGACTCGCTTCAGTCTGCTAGGTGCCCTATGTGTTGCATTCACTATGAGTCCTATGTGTTTTAAAACTAATCCCAAACATAATAAAATATTAAAAACACTCGGGTCACCTAGGCTTCTTTATTGAACAGGCCATGTGATGATGTCTAAAGACGTCTCAGAACCAATCATCTCAGTCATCAAAATTCGCACCCAGCGTGGAGGCAATGCCAATCCGAAAACCCGTGGCCACATAGTTTCCATTCTGAAAGGAGGCAGCGGCTTCCAGACGGAAGACACGAAGGATGCCTTCAAGGCCATAGCCGACTTCCGTGTAGTTTTTTGATGTAGGCGAGGCAAGGTAGTTTACAAAAATATTTTCTGTAATGCCAGCGAGACGCACATAAGCAATGCGGGTGATCAGCAGTTTGCGAAAATGATAATGAACATTGGCTGTAAAATATTTATCCTTTGTACTGTAGTTATAATAGTCCAACAGTCGAAAACTACCAACGGGATCTGTTGTCACAAACGGGGTCTGGTTTCCAAGGAAGTGTTTGTAATCCATAAAATACATTTTGTCGGTATTCAGGAAAGTGCCGGCCTTTAAGGCGATGTCCATGGTTCCCCGGATTCCAAATTTCACTTGCTTGCGCGCGCCCAATTCAAGTTGATCAAATTTTACATCGCTGTTCATTGCTCCGAATGCGCCCCGATATTCGGCGGTGAGCAAAGGAGAGGAATTATTCACACGGTATCTTCTGCCATTACGAATTTTGTATTTCTGCCATGGCCGGGCTTCGATGCCGATCGTTCCCGTAAAAGCATTGTGAGGCAGGAAGCCAGTATCGTTTAGTTCCATGCTCAAAGGCGCGTTGGGTGTATATGTT
>JAYVRH010000340.1:0-1810 GCA_043776495.1 Cyclobacteriaceae bacterium | reverse complement strand
CATCAAGTCCTTCTTTAAAGTTTGACAAGATGGGGTTTTCAATAATGGAGCCTACAGATCCCGCCAGGTTCTTCTGTGGCTTGGCCATGAGGCCGCGCATTCCTCCCAACTGACGAATTTGTTCTCTCGAACCACGTGCACCTGAGTGCATCATCATATAGATCGAGTTGAACCCACCTTGATCTTCTTCCAACTGCTTCATCAGCGTGTTGGTAAGCAGCGTATTGGTTCTGGTCCAGATATCAATCACCTGATTATAACGTTCATTGTCGGTGATCAGACCCATCATATAGTTGTTCCACACACCATCCACTTCCTGTTGGGCTGTGGCCACCAATTTTGGCTTTTCTGCTGGTATCTTCACATCATCGAGACCAATGGACAATCCGCCACGATACGCCATCTGGAAGCCAAGCTCCTTAATGTCGTCGAGGAATTTTGCTGCTTTGGCCAATCCAGCAATTTTATAGACATCCGCGATAATACCTTGAAGCTTTTTCTTGGTGAGGAGTTCATCCACGAATCCAACTTCTTCAGGCATTACTTGATTAAAGACCACACGACCTGTCACTGTTTCCAGTGTCTTTCTTGCAATCTCACCAGTCTTTTTATCTTTTACTTTCACACGCACTTTAATAATTGCATGCTTTGAAAGCTTGCCCTCATTATAGGCGATGATTACTTCTTCTGGTCCGAAATAAGTTTTGCCTTCGCCCAGCTCACCTTTTCTTCCCTTTGTCAAATAGTACAATCCCAATACCATGTCCTGAGATGGCACGGTAATAGGAGCCCCATTTGAAGGGTTAAGAATATTGTGTGATGAAAGCATCAGCAAAGAAGCCTCTACAATTGCTTCCTGACCCAGTGGCACGTGAACGGCCATTTGGTCTCCGTCAAAGTCAGCATTGAATGCCGTACAAACAAGCGGGTGCAATTGAATTGCTTTACCCTCTATAAGCTTTGGTTGGAAAGCCTGGATACCAAGTCGGTGAAGCGTTGGGGCACGATTGAGGAGCACTGGATGTCCTCTCAATACATTCTCCAAAATATCCCACACCACAGGGTCTTTACGGTCAACGATCTTCTTCGCAGACTTAACTGTTTTTACAATTCCTCTTTCAATGAGTTTGCGAATGATGAATGGCTTGAATAACTCTGCTGCCATGTCTTTCGGAAGACCACACTCATGTAATTTCAACTCCGGGCCTACCACAATTACTGATCGGCCAGAGTAGTCGACACGCTTTCCTAACAGGTTTTGACGGAAGCGGCCTTGTTTTCCTTTCAGCATATCGCTGAGGGACTTTAATGCGCGGTTTCCTTCTGAACGAACGGCATTGACTTTTCTTGAATTGTCAAACAAAGAGTCAACGGCTTCCTGAAGCATGCGCTTCTCATTTCTCAAAATAACTTCCGGGGCTTTGATATCAATCAATCTCTTCAGACGATTATTACGGATAATCACACGTCGGTAAAGATCATTCAAGTCGGATGTCGCAAAACGACCGCCATCCAGTGGCACAAGAGGACGAAGTTCTGGAGGTATCACCGGTACCATCTTAATGATCATCCACTGTGGTCTGTTTTCAACACGTGTATTTGCATCACGGAAAGCTTCAACGACTTTTAGTCTTTTGAGTGCCTCTGCCTTGCGTTGTTGAGAAGTGTCTGTGGCCGCCTGATGACGAAGTTCATAAGAGAGCTCATTTAGTTTCACGCGGCTGAGCAACATCTCCAGGGCATCCGCCCCCATTTTGGCAATAAATTTCTTTGGATCATTGTCATCCAGCATCTGGTTTTCGCGTGGCAG
>JAYVRH010000339.1:0-1811 GCA_043776495.1 Cyclobacteriaceae bacterium | reverse complement strand
TCCAAGCTACCTCAGGTTACCACCAACTTCAATCCCGAGAAAAATGGGAGTCTTACTTATTTATATGGACAAGATGCATTGAATAAACTCAAGGTACCGCCGGGTTATAAAATTGAACTCTTCGCGTCAGAAAAAGAATTCGCTGATCTTGCCAACCCTGTGCAGTTGTCATTCGATAATAAAGGCCGACTTTGGGTAGCCACCATGCCCAGTTATCCTCACTATAAACCTGGCGATAGTCGGCCCAATGATAAGCTGATCATCCTGGAAGATACAGATGCCGATGGCCAGGCTGACAAGCTAACCATCTTTGCAGAAGGGCTGCACCTTCCGCTTGGCTTTGAGCTGGCGCCCGAAGGTGTTTATGTTTCGCAGGGGACAAACATGATCCTCTTGACCGACACGGATGGCGACGACAAGGCAGACAAAAAGGAAATACTTTTCAGTGGGTTTGATGATCATGATACGCACCATGCCCATCATGCTTATACGGCTGATCCATCCGGGGCCATCTATATGGGCGAAGGCGTGTTCTTACATACCAACGTGGAAACATCTTACGGACCTGTGCGGGCGACCAATGGAGGCTTTTACCGCTACGATCCCAACCGTAAGAAGTTGGAAAGGACAGCACAACTTGCCATCCCCAACCCATGGGGAATTGCATTTGACGAATGGGGCCAGAATTTCTTTGCAGAAACCTCAGGCCCGGACGTCCGGTGGATGATGCCCGGCTCTGTGAAATCATTGTACGGCGTTTCATCGGATAAATCTTTTAATTTAGTTGAAGAAAAACATCGTGTGCGGCCTACCTCAGGACTTGAGTTTGTTTCAAGCCGCCATTTTCCAGATGAAGTTCAAGGTGATTTCCTGATCAACAATACAATCGGTTTCCTTGGCACCAAGGAGCATACACTGGTAGATGATGGCACCGGGTATAAAAGCATGCATAGACAGGATCTTGTTCAATCCAGCGATCTGAACTTTCGTCCGGTCGATTTGGAGTTTGCGCCGGATGGCTCATTATATATTGTGGATTGGCATAACATTCTTGTAGGTCATATGCAGCACAATGCACGCGATCCCCTGCGGGACCATGTTCATGGAAGGATCTACAGGATAACATATCCTTCGAGGCCATTGGTCAAGCCGGCCAACATCGCAGGGGCAAGCATTGACGAACTTTTGGAAAACTTAAAACTTCCTGAATACCGAACCCGCTACAGAACGCGAAGAGAACTTCGGGGTAGAAATGCTGCTGAGGTGATTACCTCTGTCAATGCATGGGTGGCCAGGCTGGACAAGAAAGATCCCGGTTATGAACATGATGTATTGGAAGCCCTTTGGGTAAGTTGGGGACTCAATAAAATTGATGATGCGCTGCTTAGGCAATTGCTTCATGCCAATGATTATCGTGCAAGAACAGCTGCCGTTCGGGTGTTGCGCTATACGGGTCATCAAATAAAAGATCAACCAGAATTATTGTTGGAGGCAGCCAAAGATGAGCACGGGCGTGTACGGCTTGAGGCGATCGTAGCAGCTTCATGGCTGGAAAAAGAAAAGGGTTCCGTGGTGCTCGCTGAAGCCGCCAAGAAACCACTCGATGAGTGGATGGTGCGTCCTTATGAAGAAGCAGTGGCTCATCTCAATGGAGTATCCGTCCAGAAGAAAATGGATGAAGCCATTGTGACCAAACTAAAAGGAGTTGAACGTGATCTTTTTGTCAAAGGCAAAGCCATCTATAATAAAGAAGGCTACTGCGTGACCTGTCACCAGACAGACGGCAAAGGACTTGATGCATCCGGATTCCC
>JAYVRH010000338.1:0-5794 GCA_043776495.1 Cyclobacteriaceae bacterium | reverse complement strand
TATCACTTAAATAGAACACCTATGATTAGGTCGACATTGGAAATGTCGACCAACGACTAAAAGTTGAATCGGGCTATTAGTCTAAGTAAGTATCCAATTCAAAACTTCTTAATGTAGGTATAGTCATAGCTCGTGGTCCATGTTTTGCCCCCATCAGAAGAAGTCTCATTGAATTGACGCACCTGCCCGGGTTTTTCATTATCAAGCTTAAAAATGAAATATTTCTTGCGGAGCATCTCCAAATAACCAATGAAGGGGGATGTATTATACCGATCAATTGCGATCGCCGGTCCGGATTTGCAATTATTAGCAAGCCTGTCGCCATTAAATAGTAGACCAACATTGATAAACGAGGATAGTGTGTAAGCAGGAAAGTCTCTTCCAATCCTGATTTAAAACTACATTCTCATATATTTTAATTTACTTTGCCGTCTTGTTCCAAAATAATAACTGTATGAAGCACATTGTATTGATATCTCTGGCACTCCTCCTGATGTCCTCCTGTGACAAGAAAAGAGAGGGAAAGCCGCGAATACTTATTTTTTCAAAGACAATGGGCTTCAAGCATGGGGCAATACCCGCTGGAATTACCGCCATCCAAAAACTTGGCCAGGAAAATGGTTTTGATGTTGATACGACAAAGAATGCGGCCTTATTCAACCAGGACAACCTCAAGAAATATTCCGCTGTGGTCTTCTTGAGCACCACTGGCGATGTACTGGATTACAAGCAGGAAGCAGCTTTTGAAAGGTACATCCAATCGGGTGGAGGTTATGTAGGTGTTCATGCTGCGACCGACACTGAATATGACTGGGGATGGTATGGCAGGCTGGTCGGTGCCTTTTTCAGCAGCCACCCTAAACAACAGGAAGCTAAGTTCATCATCAAAGACAAAAATTTTCCGGCTACGGCATTCTTCACCGACACCGTATGGCAACGAAAGGATGAATTGTACAACTTTAAGAAGATCAATCCAGACATCCACGTGTTGATCACCATTGATGAATCATCCTATGAGGGCGGCACCAACGGCGCATTCCACCCTATGAGCTGGTATCACGAGTTTGACGGCGGTCGTGCATTTTATACGGCGCTTGGACACACGGATGAAAGTTATGTAGAAGATAATTATCTCAAACATTTATTGGCAGGGATTCAATATGCTATCGGTGATAACAAAGTATTGAATTATACAAAAGCAAAAACACAACTTCCCCTTGACGAAGACCGGTTTACCAAGACGCAGTTGGCGACAGGCGGAGACTTTTATGAGCCCACTGAAATAACGGTTCTCCCCAATCTGGACATTCTAATCTCACAACGCAGAGGGTCAATTCTTTTGTACAAAGGCGAAACCAAAACAGTAAAGCAAGTAGGGTTCTTAAACGTTTATTGTAAATCTGTCGGAACGGGTGTGAATGTGGAGGAAGGCCTATTGGGGATGGCGAAAGATCCGAACTTTGAGAAGAACCATTGGATCTATGTTTACTACAGCCCCGCCGATACATCGGTCAACCGGCTCTCACGATTTACTTTTGAGAAGGATACCCTAGACCTTAAAACCGAAAAAACAATTCTGGAAGTAAAATCGCAGCGAGAAATTTGTTGCCACACCGGAGGCTCCATCGCCTTTGGTCCTGATGGGTTACTTTATGTTTCATCCGGTGATAACTCCACTCCCTTTGATGAGAAAGGACAAAAATATGTTAACAGTGGTTTCGGTCCGCTGAATGACACCCCGGGTCACAAACAATACGATGCACGAAGATCATCCAGCAACACCAACGACCTGCGTGGAAAAATCATGCGCATCAGAGTAAAAGACGACGCAACCTATGAAATTCCGGATGGCAACCTTTTCCCGAAAGGCACCGACAAGACACGACCAGAGATTTATGTCATGGGTACCCGGAATCCATACAGGATTTCGGTTGATCAGAAAAATAGTACACTCTATTGGGGTGAAGTGGGACCGGATGCAAACAACGACAGCCTGGCCACGCGAGGCCCTAGGGGATACGACGAAGTAAATCAGGCACGCAAGGCTGGCTATTTTGGTTGGCCACTTTTTGTCGGCAACAATTTTCCTTACCATCAATATAATTATGAGACAGGTGAAAGTGGACCAGCCTTCGATCCACTAAAGCCCATCAATGATTCCAGAAACAACACGGGCCTTCGTGAATTACCGCCAGTTTCACCGGCATTCATATGGTATCCTTATGGTCCATCTTCAGCTTTCCCGCAGGTAGGCAGTGGTAGCCGTAATGCCATGGCTGGCCCGGTCTATTATACCGACTTGTATCCTAAAGAAACGCGCCTTCCGGACTACTACAATGGTAAACTGATTATTTATGAATGGATCCGTGGATGGATCAAGGCCGTGACTTTATTGCCCAATGGTGACTTTGATAAGATGGAACCTTTCGCTCCCGGCATCAAATTAAACTCCTTGATTGACATGGAAGTAG
Organism: Cyclobacteriaceae bacterium; assembly: GCA_043776495.1. Classification (GTDB taxonomy): domain Bacteria; phylum Bacteroidota; class Bacteroidia; order Cytophagales; family Cyclobacteriaceae; genus ELB16-189. The sequence continues at coordinate 3,323 of JAYVRH010000338.1, read as the reverse complement.
GTCCCGATGGAAAATTATATTTACTTGAATACGGAAGTGGATGGTATACAAAAAATGCGGACGCAGGATTGGCCCGCATCGATTACGTTTCAGGCAACAGAGCACCGCGAGTGACTGCGTTCAATCTAGACAAAACTACCGGGGTATTGCCTTTTTCCATCAAGGCTTACGTCGAAGCAAATGATCCTGAAAAAGATAAGATCACTTATACATGGAATCTTGGCGACGGTCAGACAAAAGAAACGGCCACTCCGGAATTGGAGTACACCTATACTAGTCCCGGGGATTATCAGATTTTCGTAGAGGTCAAAGATTCGCAGGGAGCAGCATCACAAAGCGAACCGCTTGGAGTTTATGCAGGCAATGGGGCACCGGAAGTTGCCATTCAACTGACGGGCGGAAACAAATCATTTTATCTTCCCGGATATCCGCTCAACTATGCAGTAACCGTCGAGGACAAAAATGACACTTCAAAATTTGACCCAACACATCTGTTCGTTTCCGCCGACTTTTCCCCAGCCGGCAGAGCGGCGGGTCCACTGGGCCATCAGCAGGCAGCCAGTGGCAAGGCTTTGATGCTTTCGCTTGATTGCAAAAGCTGCCATAAGGAAAGTGAGAAATCCATTGGCCCCGCTTATACTTTGGTCGCACAGAAGTATGCAAAAGATCGTGACGCGGAGAACTACCTCACTCAAAAGATCATCAATGGTGGCAAGGGCGTTTGGGGTGAAGTTCCCATGGCCGCCCATGCAGCACTCCCACAAGGTGATGCCTTGAGTATTGTGAAATGGATCTTAACGCTGGCCAATGCTTCGCCATTGAAAAAGTCTTTACCTCAGACCGGCTCCTTTACCCCTACCGCACCGGAGCGGCCCAATCATGTATTGGTTTTGTCAGCCAGTTATACCGATCAGGGAGGTAACAACATCAAAGCCTTGACAGGCTCCGAAAGGATTCTATTACCAAGCAATACGATCGCCTTCAGTGGCAAGGAACAAGTCAACGGGTTTTTACCCATGACCTTCGGCGCGATGAAATTACTGATGGTTCCTGCATCAAAAGGCTGGTTTCTTTTGGAGAGTATCGATTTATCAGGTGTGAAATCCGTCAGCATTTCGCTTGGATGGCAGGATGCGCCAACATCCTCCATTGACTTTGAACTAAGAATGGATGCGGCCGACGGTCAACTTCTTGGAAAAGGAACCATGCCGAAAGCAAAGCAAGGGGAACGTCAGGGCGCCGTTCAAATTCCTGTTGTAACCACAAGCGGTAGTCACAACCTGTACTTTGTTTACGCTCCAAAGTCAACAGCCTCCATACAGGTTGCTGTTCGTGGGTTGGTGTTCAATTCAAAATAGATCAGATCTGAAAACTTAAGCATGGTAGAAATTTCTTAATTCTTGCTTGGTCATATTTATTCAAGGCTGACCCAACATATAAATTCTAATATTCGACCCCGCTGGGGTCGTATGTTTATTTTAGGACGCTGTACTAGTAATATTTGACCCCTCCGGGGTCGGTAAGGAGGACAAGCAATCTCGAAGGGATTTAACGTTTATTGAGCAAGGCAGGCGTATAAACATTGACTCCCTTCGGAGTCAGTCTGTAGTGGCCAAACAATCCTGAAGGGATTGAACCTTTATAGAATTGATATGCGAACATCACCAGTCGACCCCGAAGGGTGTCGAATCATTACTGGTCAATCTCGATTGCAGGAAACATGATCATATCTAAAATTCTAATATTCGACCCCGTAGAACTCGTAGCTTATTTTAGGACACCATACTATTAATATCTAACCTCTCAGGGTTCGGTAAGCATGGGCCAAACAATCCTGAAGGGATTGAACGTTTATAGCACGGCCATGCGACAATCACCAGTCGACCCCGAAGGGTGTCGAATCATTACGGGCCAATTTCTATTGGAGGAATCATGACATAGTAGGATTAGGTTAATGAAGTTTAGAAGCTGCTACCATGTCCTTGAAGTCGAAGCCTTTGGAGACAGGGTCTCCGTATTTCATACCAAAAAGCATCTGCCATAAAGCCTACACAATCCTGATTTGGCAATTTGATACCTGAGAATTGTATTTTATCTTTCCCTCTTAACACATCCTTATGAAAGCAATACTTTGCAAGGAGTTTGGAATGCCTGACTCATTACAACTTACAGAAACATCAGCTCCCACCGTCGGTCCTGGTGATGTACTCATTCATGTGAAAGCGTGCGGTGTCAATTTTCCGGATGTGCTCATCATTCAAAATAAATATCAGATGAAGCCTGCCCTCCCCTTTTCTCCCGGAGGCGAAGTATCCGGTGAAGTGGTGGCGGTGGGTGAAAAAGTAAAGCATCTGAAAGTCGGTGACCGTGTGGTGGCCCTTTCCGGCTTCGGTGGGTTTGCAGAACAACTATCCGTCGAAGCTAAACGTGTTTTTCCAATTCCATCCAGCATGGACTTCATCAACGCGTCATGCACCCTGTACACATATGGAACTTCCTATCACGCGTTGAAAGATCGTGCCAATCTGAAACCCGGAGAGACGGTGTTGCTATTAGGTGCTGCCGGTGGTGTGGGCCTTGCTGCCATTGAGTTGGCTAAAGTAATGGGTGCCACGGTCATCGCCGCTGCCTCATCACAAGACAAGCTTTCGGTGTGTAAAGAAAAGGGTGCTGACTATTTGATTGATTACTCCAAAGAAGATTTAAAAGCCCGCGTCAAAGAAATTACGAATGAAATTGGTGTCGATGTAGTGTACGATCCGATTGGAGGTCCGCTGGCAGAATCTGCGTTGAGATCAATGGCATGGAAAGGACGCTACCTCGTCGTAGGATTTGCGGCGGGCAACATCCCTCAGTTCCCAGCCAATCTCCCGCTCCTAAAAGGCTGTTCCATCGTCGGCGTTTTCTGGGGAAGCTTTGCGGAACGCGAGCCACAGCAGAGTCTTCAAAACTTTGGTGAGTTGCTAGCCTGGATCCATGCAGGAAAAATCAAGCAACACATTCATAAAATTTACTCATTGGAAGAAGCCCCGGAGGCATTGCAAGATTTGATTGACAGGAAAGTAAAAGGCAAAGCTGTCGTGAAGGTTGGAAACTGGACGGAGAAGCCAATTCAAGGTCCCATATCGACAGCCAAAGAACCTGAGTTAGCTGCAGCACCATCTGCAGGGCCGATGGTGATCAGGTTAAAAGACATCAAGAAGTATATTGGTCAAAGCTTGGGTGTGAGCAGTTGGCTTACCCTCACCCAGGAAATGATCAACGACTTTGCCAATGCCACCGGCGATCATCAATGGATCCACGTGGATGTTGAAAGGGCCAAA
>JAYVRH010000337.1:0-5798 GCA_043776495.1 Cyclobacteriaceae bacterium | reverse complement strand
CCGGGGCAGCATCATGATTGATGGAGTTCACTTCCTTGAGTTTGATCAACTCATAACGCGGGGCAAATTGCGAAAGAACCGGTCCGCTGATCGTGAGGAATAAGACTGCGAAGAGTGACTTCATTGCAAAAGAGTTTGAGGCAAAGTTAGAAGATAAATTGTTCTTTTTGAGGTGTCTTCAGAAATGCAGCAGAACAACAATATTGACACAGTCTTTCAATCTTGTTGTTCACAGTGTCAAATGGTGTTTTCGCGGCCCCGACTCGGGGTGCCGCGAACTTCGAGAATTCACAATGAAATTAAAAATCGACAAGTCGTGATGAAACGAAGTTCAATAAGGCTTGGCCATTGCCACCCTGAATAGCACTTGCAGATCGCGGTATTTTGCTGAGACATCAAAAACCGCGAAGACCAATACTATCCAGCATCAATTTATTAAAACACTTGAGGCCGACAATACAGTCACTACTTACTCTGTAGCGCCAGGCATGGAAAAAAAACCTCGTTGCGACATCGCGATTCCAAGAAGAATAATGACAAATGCCATCATATTAAATATAAGCATTCGCCTATGCTTAGCAGTATCATCATTCATTTTTCTGGAAGTTACTCTAGCCATCGTGATCAACACAATGGCGGTCAACATCACCACGCTATGCTCCGTTGTCCAGTAGCGGAGGGATGGGTCTTTCATCGTGGCCGCGTTAAATTGAACAAGGGGGCTTACAAAATAGAGAATTATGGCAATCAAAAACTGTGTATGGGTAAGAGAAAAGAGTGTAATCCCTAGCAAATCGTCTGTTTTGCCAAAGGCCTTCTTATTTGAAAATCCCAGAAAGGAATTAACAATGACAATAATCAAAAAGATCAAAACCAGGTATCTTAAAAGGGAATGTGTCTGAAGCAGGATGGAATACATATTCGGTAATTAAGTTGGAAAATTAATTCATTGTGGCGATATAAACGTTGTTTAAATAAGTTTTTAATATTGACCACCTGCCAACCGTGTGGTGATTATCAGGCAGTATGCTTACCTTTTCTTGAAATTATTAAACATGAGAACCATTATCTTACTGATGCTCTTTGGGCTGGCTTATGGCGTTTCGTGGTCGCAGGATAACCCTGGCTACCAGCGCCCTCCTGAAGCGATCGCCAAACTGGTAGAAGCGCCCCTTACGCCGATGGTGACACTCTCCCCCGACAAAAACTGGATGGCCCTGATGGAGCGGTCCGATTATCCCAGCATCGAAGAATTGTCGAGGCCAGAATTGCGGATTGCGGGATTGCGAATGAACCCAGACAATTTCGGCCCGAGCCGCAATAACTTCTTCATTGGATTGAAATTCAAGAATCTAAAAGAGATGAAAGAATATACTGTCAGTGACCTGCCCATACCAGTGCAGATCTCCAATTTTAGTTTCTCGCCCGATAGCAAGAAGGCAACCTTTCTACAAACTTATCCCGACAGAATCGAACTTTGGTTGATAGACCTATCGACTTTCAAGGCACATGCAATCACAAAGAAAAAAATAAACGCCACCCTGGCCAACCCGGTAAGCTGGCTATCAAATTCAAACCAGATTATTTTTCTGGCAACAGATACTGAGGGCAAGGCGCTTCCGCTAAAAAAACGCGAACCCGGAGGGCCCGTCATAGAAGAGAACCTCGGAAAAAAAGCTCCTTCCCGCACCTATCAGGATTTAATGAAAAATCCATACGATGAAGAACTGTTTGAATACTACTGCACTTCACAACTATTTTCAGTTTCATTAGAGGGCATCGAAAAGCCCATCGGCCCAAAAGGAATATACGCATCGCAAAACCCCTCGCCGGATGGTTCGCTGCTGCTGGTGGAGGGCGTGCACAGACCCTTTTCTTATCTGGTTCCTGCGTATTTGTTTCCGCAAGCAGTTAGCGTGATGGATATGAATGGCATGACGATCAAAGTAGCTGCCGAAATTCCCTTGGGAGATAATATTCCGGTGGGATTCAGCGCCACAATCAAGGGGCCTCGCAACCATGGCTGGCGCAATGATCAACCCGCTACCTTATACTGGGCAGAAGCTCAGGATGAAGGTGATCCAAAAGTAAAAGCAGTGCTGCGCGACAAAATTTTTCAGTGGACAGCCCCTTTTACCGGGCAGCCGGAAACGTTGATAAGCTTACCGTTGCGATTTGAAGAAATCATTTGGGGCAATGACAAGACTGCCTGGGTGAATGAACGGTGGTGGGCCGATCGGAAAACGCGCACTTACCAGATTGATCCGTCGAATCCCGCCAGAAAAAAGACAGTCTTCGATCGTTCATGGGAAGACATGTATCACAACCCCGGTGAGGTCATCACAACCCTCAATGCTTACGGAAGGCCGGTGATGCTCATCAATAACGATAATTCGATCTACCTCAGAGGGAATGGCGCCTCATCCTCCGGTGACCAACCCTTTCTCGATAAAATGGATCTGACATCGGGCAAATCTACCAGAGTGTGGAAGAGTGAGGCTCCATATTTCGAGTTTGTAGTAAGTGTGACCGATTCAAAAAAAGGAACCTTCATCACTTCACGTGAATCACAAAATGAAACTCCGAACTATTTCTCGCGCACGGTCGGGTCAAAGTCCGTTACACCCATCACCTCATTTCCCCATCCATATCCGCAACTTAAAGACGTGAAAAAACAAGTATTGAAATACAAGCGTGCAGATGGCGTTGACCTCACGGCAGATTTGTATTTGCCCCCGGGCTATAAAAAAGAAGATGGACCACTGCCTACATTTTTGTGGGCTTATCCAGCTGAATTTAAATCAAAAGACAACGCCGGTCAGGTGAAAGGTTCCCCCTATGCCTTCATACGAATCAACTGGGGCAGTCCGATCTATTGGGTTGTGCGCGGCTACGCCATTCTTGACAATGCTTCCATACCCATTGTAGGAGAAGGTGATCAGGAGCCCAATGATTCTTACGTGGAACAACTGGTGTCCAGCGCGAAAGCGGCCATTGCCTATGGTGAGTCACTCGGAGTTGTAGATCCAAATCGGGTGGGCGTTGGAGGCCATAGTTACGGAGCATTTATGACTGCCAATCTGCTAGCCCATTCTGATCTTTTTAAAGCAGGAATTGCCCGAAGCGGTGCCTACAACCGCACACTCACTCCATTCGGGTTCCAGGCTGAAGAACGCACCTATTGGGAAGCTCCTGAAGTGTACTACAAAATGTCACCATTTTCTTATGCCGATAAGATAAAAACGCCGATCCTGTTTGTTCATGGTGAGGCGGATAACAATTCAGGAACGTTCCCCATTCAAACCGAGCGTTTCTATAACGCCATCAAAGGACACGGAGGTACGGCCCGCTATGTGTTATTGCCCTATGAAAGTCATGGCTACCGGGCGAAAGAATCCATTCTCCATATGCTTTGGGAGCAAGACAATATGTTGGAGACATATGTCAAAAGCGGTGCTCAGATGAAAGCGAAAATTGAAATAAAATAAAATCATTTCACCCAAAGAAACCGAATTTAAGCTTGTGAGCGGGTTCTTAGTGTCTTTGTGCCCTGGAGGCAAAAAACAAAATTGTGACCGGGAATTGTTAACAACTAAAGTAATTACTATGAAGCAAATCTCTTGCCTGTTCCTTTTTGCCTGTTTCAGCTTTTCATCCAGTGCCAAGGGGCCCGATACGGTGAAAGTGGGTGCCTATGTGATCAGCGTGCATGACATCAACTTCCACGACAAGGAATATACGATTCGGTTTTGGCTCTGGTTCCTCAACGATAAAAACCCATCTTTTGACTTTCCAAATCAACTGGACATTACAAATGCCAAGTCAATCGATGACCCGGAACCGATCGCGGATACAGTGGCCGGCAAAGATTGGGTTATGATGAAGATGAAATGTGTGATGAAGGAGACCTGGCAAGTCCACGATTTCCCTTTTGACAAACAACATCTGAAAGTCGAAATTGAGAACAGCATCCTGGATAACTCGGTTCTGGTTTTCAAGCCAGACTTGCAGGGAAGTATGTTTTCTGAACATGAAGCAATCGACGGCTGGAAAATAAACAACTTCAGGGTTTCTGCTAACGAAAACATTTATCAAACCGGTTTTGGCGACCCAAGGGATGGGCATGGTCAACAAACATTTTCTCAGTTCGCAATTGATATGGATATTGAAAGGGATGCCTGGGGATTGTTCATGAAGATTTTTCTAGGCATGTACATCGCATTTCTCATTTCCATCATCAGCTTTACTCCACACCCTTCCGCGATGGAGCCTCGCTTTGGGTTGCCGGTGGGCGGTCTTTTCGCTGCGGTTGGTAACAAATATATCATAGACTCCTTGTTGCCGGAGTCATCGACTTTCACCCTGGTAGACACATTACATGCCCTTACCTTCATTGGTATTTTCGCCACCCTGCTGGTGTCTGCCATTGCCCTTACACAATATGATAACGGTAAAAAAGAATTGGCAGAACGCACGAATGTCCTGGGAGCGAAGATTGTGGTATCGCTTTACATTGCTTTCAACATTCTCTTCATTGTGCTTGCGCTTATCTGACCCTCTCACTCAGAGTCTACCGTCCCGGAGACTCTGAGCTACACCCACTCTTATTTCTTATCCTTCGTGTCGATGATGATCGTGACCGGCCCATCATTGATCAAACTAATTTTCATATCGGCACCAAATTCGCCAGTATGGATAGCCTTGCCCATCATTTCAGTAAGTCTCAAAATAAATTTCTCGTAGAGTGGTATAGCCTCATCGGGCTTTGCTGCTTTAATATAGGAAGGCCTATTGCCTTTCTTCGTGCTGGCATGAAGGGTAAATTGACTCACAATCAAAATATCACCACCTGCTTCTTTCACAGAGATGTTCATCACGCCCTGATTATCATTGAATACTCTAAGGTTTACAATCTTGGCAGACAGCCACTCAATGTCCTCATCAATGTCGGCTTCTTCAATCCCCACAAATACAAGGAGGCCCTTCTCAATCTTTGATTTGATGGCATTATCGATCCGTACACAAGCTTCGTTCACCCGTTGTATCAGTGCTATCATCTATTTATTTTTACACCAATCAATAGTAACTACTTGGCCTTCTGATCAGACTTGTTCTGGTTTCCGACGCAGGAGGCAATGCCAATCAAGGCTGTCAAAAGCGTATAGCAGAAGATTCTTTGCATCCTCGTAGATTGGCCGAAAGAAAAAAAGAACGCTTAGAACACTTGTTGGATCTCTTTCTTTAATTCCGACAGTGCGTGGCCAAGAGGTTCAACCTTCTTCTCCAGTGTGAGCTCAAAAATCTTTCGTGCCAGATCAAGACTGGTGGCCTCCGCCTCCATCCGGGAGGATGCCTCATTTATGAGAATCGTCAGGTCTTCTTTCGAATTCTTGATCATATTCCAAACCTCTTCGCTCATATATATTTGCTGCGAAACATTGTGATTGTATTCATTGCGGATTTCATCCAGCAGGAGCTTGTGAAATTCCCGAGCGGAGTATCCGGGATTATTCAACCGGAGCAACATATTGGGGGGTGAAATTCTTTCCAGAAAGAGGCACATGCGTTCGTAGGCCTGCAACCGGTTGGGCAAAATGGTTTCAATGCTACGGGATCTCACCTCGAGCTTTTTTAATTCAATTTCTTTATTAATAAATGATCGCACCATCAAATAGACGGCATACAGCACCACTGAGGCGGGAATCAGTATTTTTCCATATTCAATCAGAGCATCCATAGAATTTTTTGTTCAGCAAAGGTGTTTAAAAATTAGCTAATTTTGATAGCCCTCCTAAAGA
>JAYVRH010000336.1:0-5802 GCA_043776495.1 Cyclobacteriaceae bacterium | reverse complement strand
TCGGCCCACTTCATGCTCTTGTAATGATCTTCCCCAATGAACTGGACGATCTTATGAAATTCTTCTGTCTTCTGATATCCTTGCAGGGGCTGAATCATTCTGAATTCTTCGTCCAGGAAAACAACCGTCGGATAAGCAAGTTGATTGTTTAGGAGTGCCATGGCCAATTGGTGGGTGCCTTTGTTGCCGGATGGGACAAACTTAAAAGTGTTGCCGCTGAAGACAATATCTTCTCTCTGTTCAGCATCAAATTTAACAGGGTAGAATTTTTCATTCAGTATCTTGGCTACCTGCGCTTCGCTAAAGGTGTTCTTGTCCATGACCTTGCACCAACCGCACCAGTCGGTATAGACGTCAATGAAAATCTTGCGTTTCTCTGATTTGGATCGCTCTATGGCTTGTTCGAAGGACATCCATTTAACGGGGCCTTCCTGGGCCCAAGCCAGAGAGGAAATTGTCATTACCGCAAAAAAGAGATATTTCTTCATGATCATGTAATTCTCACCTTAAATCACCAACAAATGTAAATAGAAAAGAGGTCCACAAAAACCTTAATAATTTATATGGTCGCAGAAGTAACCAAAAGGGCCCCATCCGGTATTCATGTACGAAAAACGCAAGAAGAGTGTTCAAGATTGAACAAATAATTATCAAAACATCCTCAAAAAGCCCGAATTCAAATGGTTTTCAAGATGGTATCATGTTTGTAATCTGTCGGGCACTATGAAAGGACTCTCCTACCGGATTTTGATACTGGCCCTGGGCATTGCGGTAGCATTGGTCATTATTATGTCCAGCTTTTTTTACAACAGCCAACTCTTTTCATCCGTTTCTGTGACCCCGCGCCCACAAACGCGACCGGCCTACTCAACGACTCTTTCAACCTTTATGAAAGCGGTTGGTGAAATATTCACCCTCAAAAAGTAAATAACCTTTCCTGGGAATCGGCCTAAGAAATTAATTGGGTTTTACTTTGCAATGGAACGATACGCATAATAGTGGAGCACTGTTTCCAACGCTTTCTGAATCGCCCTGTTGATGGGGTAAAAATCCTTTGTGAGGTCAATATCAATTCCGCAAAGCTGCATATAGTAATCGCTCATCACCGGTACGGCACCACCTTGTTCTATGATTGCCTCAGCTTGCTCATACGCCGCTGATTGTTCAGTTTTGATAATCTGACATGTCACCAATTCATGTTTTCCATACTTGTTCGTCCGGGCGGAGTAGCCAAATAACCGACATATCAGGCCGCGGTGTGTGTATTCAGAACAAAGTCCAGCTCCTCCCTGGGTTGGATTCAGGATGAGGCAAATGGACGAATCACTTGCCTTCAGCTTTTCATACCATTCCTCTGCTTCCCCGAGTTGGTATAAGCGGTGAGCAAAGGGAAGAAACTCAAGGATGGTAGCTTCTATGTCGGCTTTGAAGCAACACTTGCCACAACCCGATTTACAGTGAAGCGTGGAGGCGGTTTGAAGTCTTAAGATTTCAGTATCCAGGTTCTTAAAAACCTGTTCGACGGCCGATACTTTATCTTCCATTTCCACAAGACAAAGATACTGGCTATTTGACTGAGTTTGAGTACAAAGTGTGAATTGAATTAGGTTGATGTGTCTTCGCGGTCTTTTGTATGTATCATCAAAAATACCGCGACCTAATTGCGTAATTCAAAGTTCTAACTGTCGAGCCTTTCTCAATTTATTCCAATCGATCGACTTTTCATTTCATAGCTAAATTTGAAGCTCGCGGCACCCGAGACGGGGCCGCGAAGACACCTCCTTAAAAGTAGGACTGTTTTAACTTACCAAACCCTGCACCTGGGCCCTGAGCTTTATCCCTCCAGCAAACCCTTTATTGTCGCCATGATCATACTCCAGTTCTTCATTGAATGATCACGGGCCTCTTTTGTTTTGAAATTATCCTGGATCAAAGTGAACACTGTTTTGCCGGCCTGTTCAGCGAGCCGGTAAGTGATGTTGCTATAATTGGCAGGCTCGTCTTTCTCACCGGAAAAGTTGCTCCAATAGTTGTACTTCAAAGTTTTCTCTTGGATCATTTCAAGGATGGTCCCCTTGTCTTCATAAGGTTTACCTTCCCACACTCCACGAAACGTAATGGCACTTCCAACTTTCCAATCGGAGGACGCATCCGTTCCAAACATGTATTTTTTTATTTGTACAGGGTTGGTGAGCGCATCCCAAACTTGAGCCTTGGGAGCATTGATCGTAACGGCAATTTCTAATATCAGATCGTTTGTCATTATTTTGGTGGGTTACAAATTTTCGACTTCATATTTTAAAGAAACCAAACCGGAGTTGTATGTTTTAGTGTACATCAGTTTCGTTTTGATTCTCTTTTTTAATCCACTAAACAAAGGCTTACCGGTTCCCAGCAAGACGGGGTGGACGGAAAGCCAGAGTTCATCGATGAGCCTCTCACTCATCAACGCGACTGTCAACTCCGCACCGCCGAACATCCAAATGTCTTTTCCCTTTTCCTTCTTTATCGCCACCACCTTCGACTTGACATCTCCTGAAATAAGCCTGGTGTCCTTAGCTTTAATTTCTTTTATCGAATTGGAGAAGACGTACGTCATCTTTCCTTTCCATGGATTCTGGCCTCCCATCGTCAGGCTTTGTTCATAGGTTTTTCTACCCATGAAAATTGTATCAATGCGTTTGAGGAAGGCGGCCATGCCATAGTCCTGATCCGTGAAACACCAATCGTATTCTCCATTGGGGCCTTCGATGAAACCATCCAGGCTTACCGCTACTCCCAGGATCACTTTTTTCATTGTCAGATATTTAGTGTTCTGCTAAGATAATATGGCATAAATTCATATCCCCTCGCTCGCCCTTTCCAATGCGGTCAAAGCAGCTATGATTTTGTCTATATCATTTCCCGCCTCTGTTGGTGTTCTTCACTGACGGTGGTTTCAGTACGGAAGAATAGAAAATTGATGGGTTTCACTTCCTTTATTACAGGCAATCCTTGGTTTTGCATACTGATTAAATTTTAAGCTAATCAACCTGGGGTGGGTGACAACCCTATGTCAGCAGGGAAAGAGATTTTCAAAATATTTTGAACCGCTGAAAACATTATGTTAATAAGGCTTCTCCAGCGTGGGTGTGGGGGTGTGTATTCGCGGTCCAGTCTCGGCGCGATCTTTAAATTTTACTATTAAAGGCAAAAATCAAAATATCGCCATGAGTGAATTGAGCAATGCCCGACCGTTAGCACCTTGAATTACACTTGCAGATCGCGGTATTTTTGCTGAGACATCAAAAAACCGCGAAGACACCCAACTGATGAAACGATTCTCAAACTTTATAAAGCTAATGTTGTGAGTGCAGCAGTGATTTTATCCATGTCATTTATGGTGTTGTAGATGTGGGGTGAAAGCCTGACGCCGCCCGTGGCAGAACATGCAATGCCGTGAACATCATACAGCTTTTGGTAAATCTCCGATGATTGTTTACCTGGAAAGTTCACGCTGACGATACCGCCACTCATGGCCGGCGCAAGCGGTGAAACAAAAGTGGCTTGTGGAATTTTTGCATGGATCTGCTCCTTGAGATAGCCAGTTAATTTCCTCACCCTGTCCTCAATGTTCTTCTTGCCTATGGTCTGATGAAATTCAAGGGTCTCTGGTAAAGTAAAAGGTGTGGTCTCATTTCGTTGACCCAGCACGCAAAGTTTTTCATCCACCGTAACGCCAGTCTCTTTCCAGCCCGCGCTGATCACATTCGGCCACAATCGGGCGACATGCTCTTTGCTGACATATAAGATTCCATTTTCGAATGGGCCCATCAGCCATTTGTGTGTACTGGCAGTATAAAAATCGCAGCCAATTTGTTTCAAGTCCAAATCCATCATTCCAAGCGACTGCGCTCCATCCACGAGTGTGAGGATGTTTTTTGATTTCGCCAGTTGGCAAATCTCACTCGCGGGAAGAGCGATGCCGCTGGTGTTGGAGATATGCGAGAATGAAATCAGCCTGGTCTTTGATGTAATCGCTTTTGCAAAAGGGGATAATAACTCCTCGGGTGACTGAGGTACTGTAGGCACGGCCACCTTCTTCACGATAAAACCTAATCGTTTCGCCCGCTGCTCCCACGCAATGCCATTGGAAGGGTGGTTCTGTTCCCAGATAATAACCTCATCGCCCGGCTTGAAGTCAAAGCCATTGACGATGATCGTATTTCCTTCCGTTGCATTTCTTACAATGCCGAGTTCGCTTTTTGCAACACCGATAAATTGCGCCATCATATCGAGTGATTTCGCACGCTTCTCACCGAACTGATGGCGGAATTGAAAAGAAACATCCTGCCCAAGGCTTTTCTGCATGGAGATCACAAGGTCATTGATGAAATAAGGACTGGGACAAAGGTTTGCTGCATTCACCATCATCTTATTGGGTGGAACAGTAAATTGTTTCTTCACCATTTCCCAATAGCGTTCGTCTCCAAGGTCACCAGTCGGAGCTAGCGCCAAGTTTTTTGATTCAGGATTTGCGTTCGTCAGCACAGGATAGGCAAGTGTCGCCACAGATCCTGCCAGCAGTTGCTTTAGAAATTGCCTTCTCTTATTTCCGGATTGGGTCACTGTGGATCGTTCATTCATATCGTTGTTATTTAAGCGCTCTTTGAAGCACCATGTTAAAGGGTTATGTCTGTTGAGCGATCGCGTCATGGCGATAGTGCTCGTGCAATTCTTCTACCATTTCAACCATTGTCTCTGTGAGCCTTTCGGGCTGCTCAACCGTAACCGCTTTTCCAAAGGAAAGAAGCCATCGTGCCAGCAAATTGAAGTTGTCTACCAGGAACGTCATGCGAACGCGGTCACCCAGATCTTCTTCCGATACAAAGCCATAAATGTATCTCTTGTGTTTATAGATTGACTTGTCAAAGACCACCACGGCCTTTTGAAGATTCTCGTGCGACAGCATGAGTGAATGAAGATATTCCTGTAAGCTGATCAGATTACGACCATCGAATTTTTTTCCACAGCTGATGAGCGTCTTGATTCTGTCAGCCCTGAAATCGCGATAGCCACTGCGCAGGCGGCACCACCCAATGACGTGCCACGCACCACTGTAATACTGAATTCCAATTGGTTCGATTTCCCGTCGGGACATTTCTTCCTGGGTAGAGTGGTATTCAATTTCCAGCACTTCCCTATTCACGAGCGCTTTCTGGATATCGGTCAAAAAATTGTTCGGGAAATTTTCTGACTCCGGCATCGGCATCCTTCCCACCTCCACCGAAGCCTGAAGCGTCTCCAGGTAGTCTTTCTCTGAATCATTCAGCACGGACTTTATTTTCAGCAGCGCAGACTCAAATGCTTTCTTCACGGATTGGTCCGTCATTTTCTCCACCAGCTTTCCCGCCACCAGCATGGCGCTGGCCTCTTCCTGATTGAACATGACCGGTGGAAGATGATAGCCATCGACGATAAAATAACCTGTACCCGCTTCTGAGCCAATGGGTACACCGGCTTCCATGAGCGCTTTCACATCGCGATAGACCGTTCGCAAACTGATTTCAAATCGATTCGCTATTTCCTCCGCCTTTACAATCTTCTTGGACTGCAAATGAATGAGGATGGCGGTGAGGCGATCGATGCGATTCATAGGATAAAGCTAAGGGTTATCTTTGAATGCTGTCATTGGCAGTTGGCTATTGGCTTTTAGCTCTGTGCCGGAGTTAACAAATGGTGAATGCTAAACAACAAAAAAAAGTCCCTGTTACTCTTCTGAAACAGTGGTCCCTCTTTCTAATCTGGAATGCCAACAGCTAA
>JAYVRH010000335.1:0-1817 GCA_043776495.1 Cyclobacteriaceae bacterium | reverse complement strand
TGGCCGCATCCATCACGATGCCCAACGCATTGAGTCGCTCCAGCACCACCTTGATTACATCTTGAAGTTCCTCGCTCTTGTGCATGGCCAATGAGCAGGAACGAACTTTCTCTAAAGCCGCTTCAATCTGTGCTTCTCTCACCTGTGCTTCTGCTTTTTGCAGATCAAGGAAGCGGGTGTAAGCAAAAGAAAAAACAGCCGTTACCCGTTGAAGTAAATTCCAGCTTTCGATAGAAATAGCACCGGGCGAGGCAGCACCCATGTAGCCATTCGAAAACTTCAACAAGTGGTAAGTTCTCTCCGGAATTTCTCCACCATAATAACCTTGCAGCAAAGTTGATTTAGTTGCGCAGTAGTTGATCCACTCTTTTCGATTTTCTCCTTTCATCACAATGGAGGTCTGTTGTTTACCCGAGTGATAAAACGATAGCATCGATCGCCCAACCTTTGTTTCTTTTAAGTTGAGGGTCATGTGGTCGGCCAGCAGGTTGCCATTACTTGTTCGAACGTCTTTAATAGCGTACCAACATTGGGTATTGATGGCGGTATCATCAAGAATATAAATGGAGCTGGTTTCCAGTTCTTCTACTCCAAGCAAAGCCATTTCGCTGCGCAGCACACTGGCAACTTCTTTTAGCTCTTCGGCTTTATGCATTGCCAACGAGCGGCTCCGTACCTTTTCTAAAGCAGCTTCAATCTTTGCTTCGCGAGCCTGTGCTTCTGCTTTTTGCAAATCAAGGAACCGGGTGTAGGCTTGTTCGAATACATTTCCAAAGCGCTTCAAAATTTCGACTTCTT
This sequence comes from Cyclobacteriaceae bacterium, assembly GCA_043776495.1. Taxonomy (GTDB): domain Bacteria; phylum Bacteroidota; class Bacteroidia; order Cytophagales; family Cyclobacteriaceae; genus ELB16-189. The sequence continues at coordinate 1,019 of JAYVRH010000335.1, read as the reverse complement.
CCTGAGTAAAATTTGTTAGGGTAAACCGTTGAAAAATTAAAATGGAGTTTTTGGAAATTATTGTAGAGCGCGTCCATCCTTCAGCAGCGTAAATAAATTGTTGACGTTCCTTAGAAATTGTTTTGAAGTCAGAAAATTTGAAGAGCCACCTGAAGTATCGGTTTTTTTCTGCTTTTGAATACGTATCAATGTAATGGCCTACGCCGCTGACAACCCCGTCCAATATCCTTTTGTTAATTGGATGATCTGCCCATGGAATATGAAATTTCTGTAAGAAGCTATTTCCCCGTGCGGCAATCCAGTTATTAAAACCTTTTTCTTTCGCACGAAAATCAAGATCGGTGATAATGGATGAATTGTCTATCTGTACGCCCAACGCTGTAACTTCTTTATCAATAGTTAATACTACTTGGGCCAGCTCTTCACTTTTATGCATAGCCATAGAGGCAGCCCGGACACGTTCCAATGCCGCTTCAATCTTCGCTTCCCGTGTCTGTGCTTCTGCCAGGGTAATGTCTACATACCGTTGATAACATAAATCAAAAACGTTCCTGAGACGCTTGAGTATGTTCAATTGCTCGCCAAGTAGCGGGTCGAAAGAAGAGACTCCCAATGCGCCGATGCCGACGGAATAGAAATAGTAGTGGAGTTCGGTGGCAGCATTGAGTTTTTCATCCCGCTTCTGCGGAAAGCTGTTTACAAATCCTTTCCAGTCTTCGAGTTCAGTACCGGATATTTCAATGTCCGCAAACGCATCCTTCGACTGCCTGAGCTTATCCGTCAAATGACGAATCACCGGATGTATATCATAAGGCACTTCAGAAAATTCGGCCCCCATATAATCGGAGTATTGATAGCCATAATAGATTCCCTTCTCATCGTTGTTGATCACGATCTGAACATTGCGCAAGTCAAAATCAGAAAACCCCAGCATTCGGAGTTCCTTAAAAACAGATTCACAAACATTTAATAATTCATTGGACGTTCGCATCGCCATGGCAACTGTGCGAACCCTTTCG
>JAYVRH010000334.1:0-1818 GCA_043776495.1 Cyclobacteriaceae bacterium | reverse complement strand
TTGGAATAAGTTTGATTCAACACTGAATGGATTGCCTCCTTTACAAAGCGAGCATGATTATAGCACAAGCAAATAACTGAAACCAACGGGGTCCTCATGTCAAATGCTTTTCAAAAGTAATTTTTGCTGAGGGTGCAGCACCAAGCCGGAGTTTGAAATCAAGAAGCGTGAAGTTAGGTTGTCCGTCAATGGAGGAAGTGCCGAGGTCCAATAATTTCATATGCTGTTTTTCGCAAAACTTATACATACCCTTCGTAAGCAATACCATAGGGCTTACGGCATCAAATTTCTTTATATGGCCTGAGTAAAAGTTGTAAAGTATCGAAGGATGAACACCAATCGCGATCGAGGCTGCAGTCAATTCTTTTTGCAGAAAAACTCCAAATAAAAAGAAGTTCTCTTTGAAGACATCCGCGGTGTGTAGCAACTCTTCCAGCGTCATGCTGAGATGATATCCCTTTTGCTTGCGGCACGTTAGAATAAAAGTGTAAACTGTTTCAAGTTGGCTCAATGGTATTGATTTGCAGTGCAAGCCCATCGCTTTCGATTGCTTTAATTTACGCTTCTCCCAGAGCTCGATCTTTTCTTCAAAATTGATATGATCGATTCTGATTCCCGAGCTCAACTCGGCATGGCCAACCTTATAATTGAGATTAAACAAAATGGTGTGAAGCAATTCCCCTGATCTACGATAGAACAGCGGTGGATCAATTATCTGAAGAGACTTCAAACCGCGTTTTTGAAGTTCATCTTCACAATGCTGAATAAATTGATAAAGCCCCAATGGTGACAACCGCTCCGAAAAAAGAAAGGAACCGAACGGCGCCCTTGCCGGCGAGAATGCCATATTATCTTTTATGTGAAACGAAACTTGTGCCATTACTTTTTGATTCACCTTTCGCAACAAATAAAAGCTTTGCCAATCATTGGCCTGTAATTTCAGATGTTCGGGATGATGGAATAAAAAGATCGTGTAGTCCGGAGAATACCCCGGAGGCAAAGCGCTCGAAACACTATAACCGCTCTCCAATCAGTAGGGAATTCCGATCTTCTTATAAATAAAATGCATGAGCCACGCAGGGCCTATCATGAGAAACTGCAAATCTTTAAGGAATGAAGGTTTCTTACCTTCTACCTTATGACCATAAAACTGACCGATCCATGCCACGACAAATATAAATAGGCTCACGGCCCAAAGAGGTGTGCTACTTTCATTAATGAGCCTCGCTATAAATAAGCAAAAGGCAGCAAATAACATCATGCCGATGGTAAGGGGAATGGAGAGCGTGAAATAATAGGCAATTGCCAATATCATTACCATCGTGGCCCAGTTGGCATAAGGGTTTCCTTCGCCCAGGATTGTCTGAACGAATCCAGATGGAATTGACGCGATCATTCCTACTACGCTAAAAAAAATCAGCGGCACACAAATCCAATGGATCGTCTTATTCGTGATGTTTTGATGACTCTCACCATACTCTGAAAGAAGTAGGTCTATTTTTCTCATGCGTTGAAAGGATTTGAGCGCTATGGAACTTTCCTCTATAAAGTTAGATCAATTTTGAGCTTCAATCAAGTTTTGGTTTTCACCTTTTCCCAATCCTTAATTTGCCAGAAAACCTTTCCCGTGGTGAGGTGATTGCCCTTGACGTCATGGATTTTTATCACGCAAGGGATGATGACTGATTCCTGAGATTTTAAAGGCAGTATGATTTGTTGTTGGAACCACTCGTCGGATGTTCGGAACTCAGCATAGGCATCCATCTTGCCCTGGTAGTGATAGTCCATCTCAATACGCTGCATGATCAACCTGTATTT
>JAYVRH010000333.1:0-1827 GCA_043776495.1 Cyclobacteriaceae bacterium | reverse complement strand
GTGAAGGCTAAACTACCAATATGTAGTTTAGTCTGCTGAGGACCGATGGAACCAGCCCTATGAATAAAAAGACAATCAAAAGAATAAATGGAGGAATTGCTATCTACTATGGAGTAAGCTGTACTATTGGGGCCATCGGCTGCGTAATTGGAAGTGGGATTTGGATATTCAAAGTTCTTACAGGCCTCACAGAATTCTCCTGGTCAGGATTAATTTTATTAACAACATTAACAGCAGTGTTAGGATTTTTTGGATACGTAATTCTTAGAGTTGGATATGAAGGGATTGAAAAATAATGTTTTTCTATAAGATTTAATTGCACATCTGTAGCCATCGCACTATTTATTAGATCTTCATAAAGACAAATTAAACTTGATCAAAATGCTCTTACCTGTTCAGTCATTGAAATTAGTATTCGCCTCTTGTGTTTTTCTTTTTCTCACAACATCCTGCAATAACGATAAGTCAGTCGTGAAGGATTCGGGGACAATGTCAAAAATCGGAAAGCTAAAAGTGCCGCCCGGCTTTCAGGTAGAACATTTGTACAGTCCATCAGAAAAGTTGCAAGGATCGTGGGTGTCTATGACATTTGATAGTAAAGGCAGGCTCATCACCTCTGATCAATATGGCGCTTTGTACCGAATGATGCCTTCGCCGGTTGGCGTGGACTCTCTTGTGAGCATTGAAAAACTCGACATTGGAAAAACAAAAATGCAACAGGGGGATACAACCAAGCCTAAAATAGAGATGGGATTTGCGCAAGGCCTCCTATATGCCTTCAACAGTTTGTATGTCATGGTGAACAACAAGAGCAACGATGACTTTGATAAAGGAAGCGGACTCTATAGGCTTCAGGATACCGATGGCGACGATCAGTTTGATAAAATCACGCTCCTCAAGGCTTTGGAAGGACAAGGAGAACACGGACCGCACAGCATTGTATTGGGTCCTGACAAAACCTCAATCTATGTGATTGCCGGAAACCATACGAACGTTCCAACCATGGATGCGTATCGCCTCCCGAAAGTCTGGCAGGAGGACAACATGTTTCCACTCATCAAAGACCCAAGAGGTCATGCCAATGATCGCTACGCCCCAGGTGGATGGATCGCTAAGATTGATTCATTGGGAACTCGTTGGGAACTCATCAGCGCGGGTTACCGAAATGCTTTTGACTTCACCTTTAATGAAGTCGGAGAAATGTTTGCTTATGATGCTGATATGGAATGGGATTTTGGTATGCCCTGGTACCGACCCACACGCATCTGTCACGCTACGAGCGGAAGTGAGTTCGGGTGGCGCACTGGCAATAGTAAATGGTCTCCCAATTATCCAGACAATCTACCTCCCGTCATCAACATCGGTCAGGGATCTCCGACCAACCTGATTTATGGAATGAATGCAAATTTTCCTGAAAAATATAAGCATTCGTTGTTTGCCTCCGACTGGAGTTTTGGAATTATCTATGCGATTCACCTTAAGCCCAACGGCTCAACTTACACAGCGGTTCCTGAAGAATTTCTCTCTGGTGCTCCACTGCCATTAACGGATGGTATCATTGGTCCCGATGGAGCATTCTACTTCCTGACCGGAGGCCGACGACTTGAATCCGATCTTTACAGAGTTTCCTACAAAGGCGATGAAGTAAAAGATGGAGGCATCCCGGTACCCTATGTGGATAGTGGGTTTGAAGCCAGAGCTCTAAGAAAAAAATTAGAAGAATTTCATGGGGAGCCACAAAAAGATGCGCTTGATTTTGCCTGGCCCTTTTTGAAACATGAAGACCGGTTTATCCGCTATGCAGCTAGAATAGCCGTGGAACACCAA
>JAYVRH010000332.1:0-1828 GCA_043776495.1 Cyclobacteriaceae bacterium | reverse complement strand
GATCTTGTTCGGCAATATCTGTTTGGGGATGATGGGTGGGATAGAATTCCTGGGCGGAGGAAAGTACTTCACCAGACTGGCTAACAACCAAAGCTTTTGCGCTTGTTGTTCCGATGTCTACAGCCAGAATGTATTTCAAGTTTCAGGATTAACTCCTGTAAAATAAAGAAATCAATTGACTAATAAAATGGTTAGCGCTTCAGGAACTTAAAGGAACTGCTTTGATGGCCGTCGTCTTTCAAGGCCAGAAAATAATAGCCTGATGGGAGGTCTTTTACCCTCAGATGAATTTCAAAATCGTCCACGATTTCACTTTCCACTTCGAGGGAGTTCCCAATAATGGTATGAAGGGTGAGTTTGACGGTTCTGGCCAGGGGAGTTTCAAATTTAATGATCAGAAAATCAGTAGCTGGGTTGGGAAACAACTTCACCAATTTGATCGGTTCTGCGTGGTTCTCCGAGAAAGAATCATGGCTCTGGGACCACGCTAAATGGGTTACCAGAAGTATTAAGATGCTTAAAATTATGGTTTTAGCCGATTTCATTAAACTATTCAACGTATTAATCACACTTTAGATGCAAATGGTAAGCCAATGGTTTAAGAACTGGCAAAATAATGTCAGTTTAATTTCTATTACGCGTTTTTGAGCCTGATGGTTGGTGCGCCACTAACTTAAATGCAGCAGAGGCTAATTTAGCTCTGAGTTTCTTGACAGATCCTTGAATGCAGCAGGCAGAAAATCGATCAGATCTGAAGCAATGAGGGAATTCATCCCCTTTTCGCGAGCGGCCATGTCCCCAGCCAATCCATGTAGAAAGACCCCAAGAATGGCCGTTTCTTTTGGTGAATACTTTTGAGCTAGTAGCCCGGTTAGAATTCCTGTCAGCACATCCCCGCTACCGCCAGTAGCCATGCCTGGGTTGCCGGTGCAATTAAAAAAGACAGTGCCGTCCGGAGCGGCAATCGAAGTGTGAGCACCTTTCAAAATGATCACGCTCTTTGTCTCCTCTGCGAATTTGAGTTGCTTCTCCAGTCGTTCAAAGTCATCTTTCCATGACCCCACCAGTCGCTCAAACTCTTGTGGATGTGGTGTGAGAATACTTCGATCGGGAATATTTTGAATCAATGCCGGATGCGCACTTATCATATTCAATGCATCTGCATCAATCACCATGGCCTTTCCCGAAGCCATTACTTTTTTCAAAGCAACGACTGTCTCTTCCGCACTGCCCAGCCCTGGGCCAATTCCAATCACATTGAACGAATCGAATGAAGGACAATCAGAAAAGATTTCGTTGTTTTTATCCATCGATGTCATCGCTTCCGGCACCGTGGATTGAAGGATTGAATTTCCCGACTTGGGTATGTGCAGCGTGAGCAGGCCAATGCCAGCCCTTAGCGATGCCCGGGCCGCCAGGATACACGCACCCATTTTTCCATAGCTGCCAGCAATCAACAAGCCATGGCCATAATCGCCCTTGTGATCGAAGGTGGAACGTCGTTTAAGAATCTTCTTTACTGACTTAGGCGCAAGAAAATAATATGATGAGGCCGCGCCTTTGATAAATGACTTATCCAATCCAATGTCAACGGTAGACCATTTGCCAACATATTGATGGTTTTCGGGAAACATGAAAGCAAGTTTGGGCAATTGAAATGATATCGTGTAGTCGGCACTCACAATCGTGCCGGTGGAATGCTTGTCTGCAAAAAGGCCCGAAGGAATATCCACTGCGATGCGCACCGCTTTGCATTCATTTATTATTTTGATAGTATGTTCATAAATTCCCTCTGTTTGCCTCGACAAACCGGAACCAAAAATGGCAT
>JAYVRH010000331.1:0-1831 GCA_043776495.1 Cyclobacteriaceae bacterium | reverse complement strand
CACCTGCTTCTTTCTTTACTCCATTGCGGGCGGGGTATTTGCCATTTGTGTTTTGCATCCCAAATCCAAACCCATACCCTGGCATTCCCATTCCACCACCATATTCTATATGATAGCCACGAGGGAAATCCAATTTTTTATTGTCAAGCCACCATGGAGAATAAACGTGCATGCCTCCAACACCATCCTCATTGTAGCGCTTCCGGTCATATAATTTTGTCAATACGCCACTGACACCTAAGCCTGTAGAATCGTGAAGATATTTTCCCACTATTCCGCTGGAGTTTGCCAGTCCTCCCGGATATTTTGTTGATTTCGAATTGAGAAGCAGCCTGGCGGATTCTCCGGCGCTTGCGGCAAGGACTACCACTTTGGCGTTCACCTGGTATTCCTGCAAATCATTTTTGTCAACATATGAAATACCGGTAGCGATTCCTTCCGCGTTTGTCAATACTTCCCGTGCCATAGCATTGGGTATCACATCAACGTTACCAGTCTTCAATGCCGGCTTCACCAACACCGATGAAGAAGAGAAGTCTCCATACACGGAACAGCCCCGGCTGCATTGATGGCAATAGAAACAAGCACCCCGGTCTTTATTATTAGGTAGGGCTTTGGTCAACATCGACATCCGAGACGGTATCACGGGTATTCCCAGGTTCGTTCCCGCTTCTTTGATAAACAATTCATGCAGCCGTGGTTTTGGCGGTGGCAGGAAAATACCATCCGGTTCGTTCGGCAAATTTTCTTTGGAGCCGAATACGCCGATCAATTGATCTACTTTATCATAATAAGGCGCAACATCTTCGTAACCGATGGGCCAGTCATCACCAAGGCCGTCGATGCTTCTATGTTTAAAATCTTTAGGACCGAAACGCAATGAGATTCTGCCCCAATGGTTGGTGCGCCCGCCAATCATGCGTGCCCGAAACCAATCGAACTTGGTGCCATCTTTATGGGTGTAGGGTTCGCCTTCAATATTCCAGCCACCATACAATGCATCAAAGTCTCCAAAGGCCCTGGTTGTTCCAGCACCCCGTCGAGGTGACTCCCATGGCCACTTAAGCTGCGTCGTGTTTTTGGCTGGATCGTAAAGTGGGCCTGCTTCTATGAGGACCACCTTTATTCCAGCGTTGGCCAGCACATAGGCGGCCATTCCGCCACCGGCACCAGAGCCGACGATGCACACATCATAGGACTTGGGATTTTTTTTGATTTGAAAATCAGGCATGAAGAAAAATTAATTTTCTAAATGTAGATTTTATTTTTTCAAAAGTGAAAGCAAAAGACAAGAGCGGTCTAGCGCTCTTTTTTGGGAACTGGGTCAAAGCCACTGGTGCCCCAGGGATGGCAGCGTGCAATTCTTTTGATACCCAGCCAGACCCCTCTGCGCACTCCCCATTCCTGGATGGCATCAATGGTGTATTGGGAACATGATGGAATATGACGGCAGTGAGAGCCCAGGAGCGGGGAGAGGGTGGCCTGGTAAAGTCGGATGGGAAAGATGAAAATAGTTTTGAACATGAGCGTTACTCTGGGCTGTAGTTGGGGATTATTCAATTGAATAGCTGATCTCCCCGTCTTTACCGTCTTTTAACTGGACACCGATTGCTTTCAAATCATCTCTTATTTTATCCGACAATGGATAGTTGCGGTCAATCCGCGCCTTTTTTCTCAACTCGATCAGGACCTTAATAGTTCCATCCAGCAGTTGGTCGTCATGGGCTGATTCTTCTTTCAATCCAAGCGCATCTTCCATGAATCCGATGTACGTCTTCTTGAAATGAGCAAAAACCGTTGGGTCGACTTTTGCAAGCGGCAGATTGCCAGA
>JAYVRH010000330.1:0-1832 GCA_043776495.1 Cyclobacteriaceae bacterium | reverse complement strand
AATGCTGCTACCCCGTCCACAGCTTGACGAAGCCGGCAATGAGATTGACCCCCGTGAAGAATTGGTCAAACACCTGCTGGAATACAAGAAATATAAATCCGTCATTGACGTCTTCCAGAAAATGGAAGGGGACGAGTTGATGAAGGAAAAGCGGGGAAATATTCAGAAGGAACTTAGATCCCTCGCCGCAAGCGTGAATGTAGAAGCAGAACTTCAGGACGTGGACCTCTACAAATTGATGATGGTCTTTGAGAAAGTAATGAAACGCCACGATGAAGAGAAGAATCGTCCTGTTCACCAGGTGGTTCAATATCCATTTACCGTGGAGGGCCAGAAAGAATACATTTTGAACGAACTGACCCGCAAGCGGATGCTTTCTTTTTCCGAAATGTTGGAATTAAATCCTACTCGCGTGGCACTCATTTTCAATTTTCTGGCGGTGCTTGAAATGTTGGCGATCGGCAATCTTGAAATACAATTGGGAGAAGGCTACAATAATTTTTGGATCACCTTGAAGGAGCCTGTAGAAACCGCCTCTTAATTAAAGCTTTATTAACCGCGGAGTCGCAAAGACGCTGAGAGAAGTTGCATATTTCCTTGCCCCCACCGAGCCTTTGCTTTTTCATCACTTACAAATGCATTATTTCCTCGCGTCTCCGCGACTCTGCGGTTAAAAAATTCTACTCTTCGTAAAATTCAATTACCTTCATTCGTCAAGATCATCAGTACATGAAATATTTCTTCGTTCTTTTTGTGTTTTTCGCGTTTGCTGGATATTCTCAGCAAAAGCCATCCTATTTACTCCAACCCGATCGTGTGTTTGATGGGCTCGACATGCATGAAGGCTGGGCGGTGCTTGTGGAGGGTGACAAAATCACAGGTGTTGGACAAAAAGAATCTATCAAGTCGCCAAAAGAGACACGGGTTATTTCCATGCCTGGCACGACGCTCCTCCCCGGCCTTATCGAAGGACATTCCCATTTACTTTTATATCCATACAACATCACCGACTGGGATACGCAGGTATTGAAAGAATCTGACTCCTATCGCACAGCGCGAGCTACCGTCCATGCTAAGAACACATTGGTGGCCGGATTTACCACGGTCCGTGACCTTGGAACGGAAGGCGCCGGCTACTCGGATGTTGCTCTGAAGCGCGCTATTGACGAAGGTATTATTCCGGGGCCTCGCATGATCGTAGCAGGCAGGGCCATTGTGTCAACCGGCTCTTACGGGCCTAAAGGATATGACAGCGACATGCAGATTATGTTGGGTGCTGAACCAGCCGATGGAAATGATCTTATAAGGGTGGTACGAGATCAGATTGGGAAAGGTGCGGACTTTATAAAAGTGTATGCAGATTATCGCTGGGGCCCAAAAGGTGAAGACCAGCCTTCTTTCACCCTGGATGAACTGAAACTTATCAATGAGGTGGCACGAAGCAGCGGGCGTTATTTGGTGTGTCATGCCAAAAGTAAAGAAGCTATGAGAAGGGCCATTCTTGCTGGAGCTGAAACCATAGAGCACGGAGATTTCATCGATGAGGAGATTGCTCAGTTGATGAAAGAGCATAAGGTCACTTATTTTCCCACGGTCGCGGCCGTAGACGCCATCACCCAATACCGAGGTTGGAAAAAAGGCAAGGAGGAAGACCCGGCTTCAGTGAAGCAAAAAAAGAAGAGTCTCAAAATTGCCGTTGATGCAGGGGTGACAATTGGTATGGGGGGTGATGTCGGCGTCTTTCCCCACGGCGAGAATGTTTATGAAATGGAATTGATGTGCGAGTATGGTGGAATGAAGCCGATGGATGTGTTGAAAGCTGCAACCACGGT
>JAYVRH010000329.1:0-1833 GCA_043776495.1 Cyclobacteriaceae bacterium | reverse complement strand
CGGATTACCATCGAAAATGGTGGTGATTTCACCATTCAATTGATGAGGAGAAAATGGCACATCTATGATGCCGGCTTCATGTCGCGCGAGGTGGAAGGCGAAGGCGTGGTAGGCCAACAGCCGGTATTGGAGCCGGGTCAGACCCATCAGTATGTATCCGGGTGCAATCTAAAATCGGGCATCGGAAAGATGGCAGGAACCTACCTCATGGAACGAATTGTCGACGGAACTACCTTTATGGTGAACATACCGGAATTCAATATGGTAGCTCCGATGAGATTAAACTAACTTTCGGAAAACAAACGATTTCGTGCCATCTCTTTATCAGGTAAAAACCTTCATTCACCATTGGCTGCATGAAGTGGATGACCACTCCATTCATTCGCCTTACTTTTTTGATCTTTACACCGGAGTCATATCAAAAAAAAACAAATCTGACCTGCCCGTCCTTGAGAGCCTGAGGCGAGATTTAGAAGTTAATCAAACGATCTTATCAGTGACCGACTTTGGAACGGGTGCATCCAAGAATCAGCGCATTTCAAAACGAACCATAGCAGAAATAGCCCAGAAGAGCCTCACTCCTTTTCCGGTAGCAATGTTTTACCTGGATTTGCTTTATCACGCCAAAGCACGTCGTGTTGTTGAGCTTGGTACCTCGTTGGGGGTCACCACCTTATACCTGGCCCAAAAAAAAGACGCTACGATATATACATTTGAAGGCAGCCATGATATCGCCAACACAGCGATCACAAACTTTGAATGGGCCAACAAAAAAAATATTGAATTAATCGAAGGGAACATCGACAATACTTTGCACAAGTTCCTGGAGCAGACCAACAAGATTGACTTTGTATTAATGGACGCCAACCATCTTTATGATCCGACCATGAAGTATTATCAACTTCTTACCAAGCGCCTTTATGAAAAGAGTATTGTTGTGATTGATGATATACACCGCTCGCCACAAATGCAGAAAGCCTGGAACGAGATCAAATCTGACGTGCTTATCTATGGCAGCATTGATCTATACCGCTGCGGCATATTATTTTTTGACCCCATCCTGCGCAAGCAGCATTTTGTCTGGTCATTGAAATGAAACCGTTATCGGTTAACTTTACTACTTAAATCGCATTGCATGGAGTCTACTCCTACTACATCTCCTAAAAAATCAGGCAAGAGTAAAACGATCATCATCATCGCGTTGCTATCAATTATCGTCATCATTCAAGGCGTAAAAATCTATTTGGATTCTCAGGATCATTTGGTGCTGACCGAACAGAAGGCCAACGTAGAAGAAGACCTGGCAGGTACCATGCTCAGGCTCAAGGAAATCCAGACTGAACTCGATCAAAAGATTGTCGAGATCAAAAAATTGGGTGGTGATATTACCGACCTTCAAAAAGCAAAGGGCGAGATTGATGTCCAGCTAAAAAGGAATGTAGCCAGAAGCTCAAAAGCCATAAAAGAACTGAAAGACCGGGTGGAAGGATATGAGGAGTTATTGAAACTTAAGGATGAGGAGATTGAAAAACTGAAGTCGGTCAATAAGGAGTTGTTTAGTGAGAACAAGCAGCTCAAAACACAAAAGAATGTATTGAATGATTCAATAAACCGACTGGCCACCACAAAGGATGCACTCGCCACAAAAGTTGCTATTGCCAGTCAGTTGAAAGCTGAAAATCTTTCTGTGCTGGCAGTGAATGGAAAGGGAAAGGAGCGCGAATCTCCATTCAAGAATAAGCAGGTTGAAAAGTTAAAAGTTGAATTTAACCTGGCAGAAAACAAGGTGGCCCCGATCGAAGGCAAGAAAATTATGATCCGGATTGTGGATGA
>JAYVRH010000328.1:0-1834 GCA_043776495.1 Cyclobacteriaceae bacterium | reverse complement strand
GCAAGGTCATCAGCATCCTTAACCCGACATAGAAAGCCATTGTGGTTGTTTTTCACAACCTGATGACAACCAGGTACATCGGTTGTTATGATGGGCTTGGCACAGCTTGCGGCTTCAAGCAAAGTGTGAGGCGTTCCTTCCCGATAAGATGGGAGCACGATGCAGTCAGCAGACTTAATAAATGGTCGCACATCCCGAGTTGTACCCAGATATTCAACGGTATTGCTATCAATCCAATTGTCAATAACGTCAAGGGCAATACCCCTTTGGTGCTTCGGGTCCTTTGCGCCGAGAATTTGAAAGCGGGCCTTTATGCCCTGGGCCTTCAGCTTCCTAACCGCCTCAACATATTCCATAATTCCCTTATCCGTAATCAATCGCGAGATCAATAGAAAAGTAAAGTTTTTATTCCTTTTGAAGGGACTTGCAGTAAATCTTTCCAAATCGATGCCTGATCCAGGCAAGAGGTCAGCCGATTTGGCTGAAACCAATTTTCGTGAAATAAATAAGTCTCGGTCGTCTGGATTCTGGAAAAATATCTTCTTCGGGTAACGGAATGTCCACCGATAAAGAATGAGGGCTATCGCCGACAAGAAGTTCTTTCTTAAGAAGACTGTCCCCAAGCCGCATACGTTGTTAACCGTTGGAATTTTCAGCATCGAGGCTGCCAGTGATCCGTACACATTGGGTTTGATGGTATAATGTAAAATTATATCTGGTTTTATATTCCGATAGATTGACCAAAGTTCAACGATCAGTGCCACATCCATTACTGGGTTAATGCCCCTGCTGTCCATCTTAACTGCATGATGGTGACACCCAGCTTCTGTTAAGTAATGAGTAAAATCATCCAAAGGTGCGACAGTATGTACTTCGTACCCTTTGGCCAGGAGCGTTTTTACGAAATTCATCCTGAAATTATAGATGTTCCAGGAGGTGTTTAAGACGATTGCAACTTTCATGAAGTCTGGTTTGAGCCCCAAAAGTGGCTTTTGTGCTAATAAATTCAACAAAATTAGATAAAAGTAACCGTCCTAAAAACTACGGGTTGTATGTTTGGGCCCTGATTTTATGGAAAAAGGTACACTGGTAGGGCATTCAGCGGTTTTGGTAGCAGTCGTTCCTAATCAAGACCTTCCTGAACTTGTTGAAGAGCACCTTGATGAACTGGCGTTCCTGGCAGAAACGGCAGGTATTTCTACAGTCAAAAGATATGTACAGCACTTGCCGCATCCGGATAACCGATCTTTTGTCGGTAAGGGCAAGCTTGCTGAAATAAAGGATTTCGTCACCACCCGTCAAATATCCAATATCATATTTGATGATGACCTCACTCCAAGTCAATTGCGGAACCTGGAAAAAGAATTTAATGCCAGCGAAGAACAGGAGACCCGTGTAAGAATCTATGATCGGAGTCTGTTGATTCTTGATATTTTTCTTATGAGGGCTCAAACATCACAGGCCAGGACCCAGGTTGAGCTTGCAATGAACCAATATCTGTTGCCAAGACTTACCCGGATGTGGACTCACCTTGAGCGACAACGAGGTGGAACCGGCGCACGCGGCGGGGCGGGTGAACGCGAAATTGAAACGGACCGAAGAAATATCCGATATCGGATTTCGCTTTTGAAGGATGAACTTGAGAAGATAGAGAAGCAGAAGATCACCCAGAGAAAGTCGCGCAAGAACATTGTGAGGGTGGCCTTAGTAGGCTACACGAATGTGGGGAAGTCCACATTAATGAACTTGTTGTCAAAGTCTGACGTCAAAGCTGAGAACAAGCTCTTTGCAACGGTGGATGCAACTGTTAGAAAAGTGGTGATCGGTGACATCC
>JAYVRH010000327.1:0-5876 GCA_043776495.1 Cyclobacteriaceae bacterium | reverse complement strand
CTCCCAATTGTATTTCAAGATTGCCGATGGCCAGCATTTCCAGCACTGCCAGAAAATTGAAAATGAGCGCCACGCGTGTGGGATTCAGCTCCAACATTTCGGTAAAAGAGAGCATACGCTTGCGGGTCAGTTCATTCAATATGTATTCTTTCTGACCCTCCACGGTAAATGGATATTGTACTACCTGGTGAACAGGACGGTTCTTCTCTTCCTCGTGCCGCTTCATCACCTTCTCAAAGACCATCATCAATTTGTAAAGGTCCACATCCTGAAGTTCTGCCTCTACATTCACACTCGCTGCGAGGGATCTAAGTTCTTTCTGGATATTTCCACGCTTCTCCTTCATTAACTCGGCCCCTTCCATTTTCTGGAAAGTGTCAATGACGGATTTATACTTCTTGTATTCCAGGAGGTGTTTAACCAGTTCTTCACGTGGGTCAATCTCATTACCGGCTTCGTCAAGCTGAGGACGAGGAAGTAGCATTTTAGACTTAATCCTCATGAGAGTAGCAGCTACCAGGATGAACTCACTGGCGAGTTCCACATTCATGCTTTCCAGTTGGTGGAGGTAGCTTAAAAAGTCTTTTGCGATCTTTGAAATCGGGATATCATAGATGTCAAGTTCGTCCCGCTCGATAAAAAACAAAAGCAGATCGAACGGACCCTTAAACAGGGGGAGCTTTACCTCAAAATTTTCTTGCGTCATAAGCCTGCCTGCCGGTTGGCAAGCGCGCAAAATTATTCAAATACCAGCACAAAACCGGAATGAAGATCAAATCCGTAAATTTGTTTGTAAAACCGTCAAAATCAGATCTAAACAGTTACCTTAATCAGCTGTTTAGGGATTATTACCAATTGATGAACGATGCTTATTACGCCTGGTAAACTTCTGGCTCAAATCAACAGCCCAGCCGACTTAAAAAAATTAGATCAGGGCCAATTGGTCCTGCTTTGCCAGGAGCTGAGGCAGTTTATTATTGACAACGTATCCATTTATGGCGGGCATTTCAGCGCTAGCCTTGGAGTGGCAGAATTGACGGTAGCCATTCATTATGTTTTCAATGCTCCCTATGACCAAGTTGTATGGGATGTAGGCCACCAGGCTTATGGCCATAAGATTCTGACTGGACGCAGAGATGTGTTTAATACCAATCGCCTGTACAAGGGGATCTCTGGCTTCCCCAAGAGGAAAGAAAGTATATACGACACCTTTGGTGTTGGCCATTCATCTACCTCTATATCTGCGGCGCTGGGTATGGCGGTAGCATCAAAATATCTGCACTTCGACGACAAGCAGCATGTAGCAATCATTGGCGATGGTGCATTGACAGGAGGAATTGCCTTTGAGGGACTGAACCATGCGGGGGTTTCAGACACTAACATTTTGATTATCCTTAACGACAACTGCATGTCGATTGACCCAAATGTTGGAGCGCTGAAAGATTACCTGACTGATATCACCACTTCTCAGACATACAATCGCTTCAAAGATGATGTGTGGAATTTGCTCGGCAAGCTTTCGAAATTTGGAAAGAACGCGCAGGAAATTGCTTCAAAAGTTGATACGGCACTCAAGTCAGCATTGCTAAGTCAAAGCAATTTGTTTGAATCGCTCAATCTAAGATACTTTGGCCCGGTAGATGGTCACGACGTGGATCATTTGGTCGCCGTACTCAACGACCTTAAAAACATCAAAGGGCCCAAAATCCTTCACTGTATTACCGTGAAGGGTAAAGGGTATGGTCCCGCCGAAAGCGGCAATAAAACCACCTGGCATTCCCCGGGTACCTTCGATAAGATTACAGGAGAAATACATAAGAAGGTTTATGAGAAACCTCAACCTCCCAAATACCAGGACGTGTTTGGACACACAATTGTGGAGTTGGCAAAGTTGAATGACAAAATTGTGGGGGTCACCCCAGCGATGCCTTCAGGATCTTCCATGAACATTATGATGAAGGAAATGCCCGATCGCGCTTTCGATGTGGGCATCGCCGAGCAACATGCTGTTACTTTTTCAGCAGGACTGGCTACGCAGGGATTGGTCCCTTTTTGCAACATTTATAGTTCCTTCATGCAACGCGCCTATGATCAGGTGGTGCATGATGTTTGCATTCAGAATTTGCCCGTCAACTTTTGCCTTGACCGTGCGGGATTTGCTGGTTCGGATGGTCCTACGCACCATGGAGCATATGATATTGCCTATTTCCGCTGCTTACCCAATATGATTGTATCAGCACCGATGAATGAATCAGAGTTGCGTAATCTCATGTATACCGCTCAACTCCCAAGAGAGGAGAAAGCATTTTCAATTCGCTACCCTCGTGGACAAGGTGTACTGGAACATTGGCGCACCCCCTTTGAAGAAATTGAAATTGGGACAGGGCGAAAGATAAAGGATGGAGAAGAGTTGGCGGTACTTACCATTGGTCACGTCGGAAACTATGTCGTGGAGGTCTCTGAAAAACTGGAACAACAAGGAATCAATATTGCTCATTATGACCTTCGCTTTGTAAAACCACTGGATGAAAAATTACTCCATGAGGTTTTTTCAAACTATAAAAAGATTATCACTGTAGAAGATGGTTGTTTACAAGGAGGATTCGGAAGCGCTGTTCTGGAGTTCATGGTAGACAATGCATATGCAGCTGAAGTCAGGCGACTGGGGATCCCGGATGCGATCATTGAACATGGCGAACAAATCGAATTGCACAATGAGTGTGGCTTCGGACCTGACGGAATTGAGAAGGCAGTGATGTCATTGCTTGAAAAGATTCCAAAAATGGCATAGTATGTCTCCTCTATTTACTGTTGAAGAAGGAAGTGGCCCTCCACTTGTATTTCTTCATGGATTTTGTGAAACGCATGAAATTTGGAATGCTTTTGTAAAACCACTTTCAGCACAATTTCGAGTTATCATGATTGACCTTCCAGGCTTTGGCAGGTCTGAAATATTGCCGGCCCCCTTTACCATCGATGACGTGGGTAATACAGTGGCAAATTGGCTGATTGAAAATAAGATACTGAAGTCAATACTTATAGGACACTCTTT
The DNA here is from genome assembly GCA_043776495.1 of Cyclobacteriaceae bacterium. GTDB lineage: Bacteria > Bacteroidota > Bacteroidia > Cytophagales > Cyclobacteriaceae > ELB16-189. Next base: position 2,824 of record JAYVRH010000327.1, on the reverse strand, counting down.
GGGCGGGTATGTAACATTGTCGGTGGCCGAGCGACATTCGCAACTTCTTGAGGGTATTGGATTGTTTCATTCGATTGCTTTTGAAGACTCGCAAGAAAAAAAAGAGAATAGAAATAAAGTAATTGAGTTTGTGAGAAAGAATGGTGTGCAACCATTCATCGACACTTTCGTGCCAGGATTGTTTTTTGATAAGTCAAGTCCTGCCATTCCCCATGTTGAGAAGATTGCTTCCCAAACTAAGGTTGAGACCCTGGTGGGATATTCAATTGCCATGCGTGACAGGCCAGACCGCTCATCGGCACTTAAAAGCAGCATTCCCAAATTATTGTTGGCCGGTACCGAAGATACTTTGATACCCATTGATGTTTCCCGCAGAATGGGCAAAATGAGTGAAAATAGCAGCTTTTTTGAGTTAAAGAATACTGCCCACATGGGCTTTTTTGAGTCAGAAAAGGAGTGTCAATTGATAATAAAGCGATTCGCCAGGCAAATATTTTTTAATAATTAGATTTATTTTCATTTGCATTGGAATTTTTCCGGTAATCACGCTAAATTGGTGATTCATTTGAATCGTAGGTATTTGCTAGGAGTACTATATTTGTCTCTATTATTAACTGAAAAACTGAAACACCATGGTTGAAAGTCCTTACGCATCCTGGAATAGCATGGCCCACAACATTGCCTATTTGTGCTGGGCAGCTGGCATTTTGGTGGTATTGGGGTATATTGTCAGATTGTCCTCCGTTCCGGACAACAAAGACAAGTACGACTTCATCAACCGATATGAGGTCAACTTTCTATTCTCTGCCAGCCTCATCCTGATCTTAGGCGCCTGCTTTTTCTTCAATAGCAACATCATCGAAGTCACCACCATTATGATTGGTGTAAGGACTTTTGTTACCGTCATGATGGGTTTGATCGCTGCATTGATCATCCAAAATCTCTTAAAATTCTATTATCCATTCTACATAGAAAAGCGCCTGAAGGTGCTTCGCTATATGCCAAGAATTTCCCCGAAAACGGGTAAGCCAATGAAACTTCTCAGCGAAGACGAAGAAGACGTTCACCTGGACGAAGGCATGCAGGCTGAGGAGAACCTGTATTCAGTAGACTACGACGTCTGGAAGGATGAGGAGACTGGGTTTATTAAAATTGAAAAATACGCTGGGCACTTGCATGCAATCCAGTGCCCTGAATGTAACTATCAGACTTTTAAGGTGCAACGTGAAGAAATCATCAGGCAACCCAGTACTACAGAAGAGGGTGAACTGGTTAAGCATTACCAATGCAGTTATTGCGGTTATAAAGCCCGCAAGAATGTCGTTCTGAAAATGCAAGTGAAGCCAGTCGAGTCAACGGCTGCAACAGCTTAAGAAACATACTAATTTACGGCAGGAAAGGCCCCGGTGATCGGGGCCTTTCTATTTATGGCCTAGGCTATTAATGTAGCCGGCAGTTTGATCTGGTCGGTATAAAAATTCATGCGGCTGTGGTGGATGTCCAGTGGAATAATTTTTTCAATGTGGTCCTTCTTATGATTATAAAAGACTTCCAAATAGAAATTTTCCAAAAGATAGAGATTCACTTTATAACCATAATACCGTATGCTCATCACACACGAACCGTGCTCGTACAGTAAACCGATTTGCTTACTGAGTGCCTGAAGCTGAAAGTCCTTACAGGAGATCACGAAATAAATTTATTAAAAAGTATTTCTCGGATCAACCGCTTTGTGAAATCTTAACTTAGATTTTTTTGAAAAAATGCCAGCGTCCGTTCCCAGGCGAGCTTTGCTGCAGCTTCGTTGTATCGGGTGGGGGCTGTGTCATTGTGGAATGCATGTTGTGCCCCCTCGTATGAGTAAAGTTCGTATATTATGTCAGCCTTTTTAAGCGCTTCTTCATAAGCAGGAATGCCTGCATTGATTCGTTCATCCGTACCGGCATAGTGGAGTAGGATGGCCGCTTTGATTTTCGGCACCTCCGCCACTTCCGGCTGACGGCCATAAAATGCAACCGCCGCTTTAAGCTCCGAAACATTCACGGCCAACTGATTGACCATTCCACCTCCCCAACAAAAGCCGACAGCACCAAATTTGCCATTACAGTCTTTTCTTGATTTCAGATAATCGAAGGCCTTGATGAAATTGTTGAGGTTTTTTGGAGCATCAAGTTTTTGAAACATATCGCGTGCCTGGTCTGCGTCAGCAGGAGTGCCACCCATAGGCGAAAGCGCGTCTGGAGCAAGAACCACATACCCGGCCAGTGCTGCCCTTCGCGCTACGTCCTCAATGTGCGGGTTCAGTCCGCGGTTTTCATGGATGACAACAATGGATGAATATTTTCCTTTCGCCTTAGGACGGGCAATGTATCCCTTCATTTCTGTTCCGTCTCCTGGATAGGTAATACTTTCTGTCAACAGGCGATCATCTTGTAACGGTATGGTGGTGGCATTCGCATAATTTACTTCCAGCAGCGGCAAGACTGTCATCGCTGCTGCGGTACTTCCTGTGAGTTTGGTAAGGCGTCCGATGAATACCTCACGGCTGAGGGGCTTGTGTGTGTACTCATCAAAGAGATTAATGATGCGCTGGTCCATATTTTTTTATCTAAAGCTATTTACCTTTTTCAAAAGAAACCAGAGATTTTATCTGATGATTTCAATGCGTCCGAAAGCAAATAAGCCCCAGGAGGGGCTTATTTGGGGTGAAAGACGGGGCTCGAACCCGCGACCTCCAGAATCACAATCTGGCGTTCTAACCAACTGAACTACATTCACCGTTTTGAGGACTGCAAAGGTAGACAGCCCTTTTAGAATTGCAAAG
>JAYVRH010000326.1:0-1836 GCA_043776495.1 Cyclobacteriaceae bacterium | reverse complement strand
ATCTTTTTTATTTTTGGTGGAACAGGAGATCTTACATCGCGGAAACTGGTACCGGCATTATTCAATCTTTTTATCGATGGATGGATGCCTGAAAAGTTCGCGATTGTCGGGATGGGCCGAACCGGGCAAACAGACGATCAGTTTCGGATGTTGCTCCTGGAGGACATCAATAAGTTTTCCAGGAGTGGAAAAGCAGATGCGGAAAAGTGGAAAAACTTTTCATCACGTATTTATTTTCAGGTTTCCGAGATCGGGGAGGAGAAAACTTATAAAGAGCAGACAGAGAGAATAAAACAATTAGGCGCTGAATGGAAAGCCGAGCCTTGTGTAATCTATTACCTCGCTGTGGCACCCCGATTCTTCACAACCATTGCAGAGAACCTGGCAAAGCACAAACTTGCATCTGATCCTGATAAGACACGCATCGTCATTGAGAAGCCTTTTGGTCGTGACCTTGAATCCAGCAAGGCATTGAACAAACTTTTGAATAGCATATTCTCCGAAAAACAGATTTATCGAATTGATCACTACCTCGGAAAGGAAACCGTGCAAAACATTCTGGCTTTCCGTTTTGCCAATTCGATCCTTGAGCCACTTTGGAACAGAAATCACATCGAGCATGTTCAGATTTCCGTCGCCGAGCAACTGGGGGTAGGAGATCGTGGAGGGTATTATGATGAAGCCGGTGCTCTTCGCGACATGGTTCAGAATCATATTTTGCAGTTGCTTTGTCTCATTGCCATGGAGCCACCGGTCAGCTTTCGCGCCGAAGAGGTGCGAAATCGCAAAGTAGACGTCTTGCTGGCCATGCGTAAGTTTGCTGCCGAGGACTTGCGTAAGAACGCCGTGCGTGGGCAGTACCATAAAGGCTGGGTCGAAGGAAAGGAAGTTCCTGGTTATCGCGAGGAACCTGGCGTCAACCCAGATTCCAATACCGAAACCTTTGCCGCCATCAAATTCTTCGTTGACAATTGGAGATGGCACGGGGTGCCGTTCTACCTTCGTACCGGAAAGAGAATGCCTCAAACTTCTTCCATGATTACGATCCAGTTCAAGGACGTCCCTCACATGATATTCCCCACAGAAACGATTGAAGGCTGGCAACAGAATCGCCTCATAATCAGTATACAACCGGAAATGAGCATCCGGCTCCAGGTGCAGGCGAAACGACCTGGACTTGACATGATCCTCAACCCTGTGGATTTGGTTTTTGACTATAGCGGCACCTACAAAGGCGAAACTCCCGAAGCCTATGAAACGCTGTTGCTGGATACCATGCTGGGGGATCAAACGCTTTTTATGCGTGGTGATCAAGTAGAGGCGGCTTGGGACTTGCTGATGCCGATCCTAACTTCATGGGCGGGCAAAAAGAGCATCAATTTTCCAAACTACACTGCCGATTCATGGGGACCGGAAGTCGCGGAGGCATTGATTGCCAAAGATGGCTTTCATTGGTTTACCCTGCCTAGGAATAGCAAAAAGTAACACGTGATAAAAGTCTTTAAGAATCCCAAGTTATTGTTGTCTGCTCTTGGTGATTTTATAGTCGCCCAGGCCCGGCAATCCATCGACTCTGACGGAAGATTTAACTTCGTATTGTCGGGTGGAAGTTCTCCAAAAAAGCTCTATGAACTGCTCGCGTCGAAAGCGTATCGGGATAAGATCGATTGGCAAAAGGTTTATTTCTTTTTTGGAGATGAGCGATACGTGCCACGTGACCATGCCGACAGTAACTACCGGATGGTAAAGGCGGCTTTGTTTGACCCACTCAAAATTGTTGATCACATATTTGCCTATGACACAAAACTCTCGCCAGAGGATTCAGCAGCGTCATAC